>JBGYWU010000065.1:0-8750 GCA_041842265.1 Candidatus Limimorpha sp.
CTCACTTACTATGAAGCGTATTGCACAACTGCCGGCCAAGTTCCTGATTTTCTTGATTAGGATTTATCAGGTGACGTTGTCGCCTTTTATCGGCAACAGCTGCCGTTATTCCCCCACATGCTCCAACTATGGCATTGAGGCGATTAGGAAATATGGCTTCTTCAAAGGCGGTTGGCTCACTTTCAAACGTGTCCTCTCCTGCAACCCTTGGGGCGGAAGTGGGTATGACCCAGTGCCTTAACAAGCCTGTAAGTGCGACCGATATTAACCCGACATAAGCACAACTTTGGGGCAAAAACCAAGAAACAACAAACGAAAGATGAAACACATAACTACCCTAATCCTTGCACTGCTCTTTCCCCTCGGCCTCATTGCCCAAGAGAAGCAGAACAACTTTGAAATCGCTAAGAGTCTCGACATTTATAACAGCCTCCTTCGCGAGCTCAACTTGAATTATGTCGATGACATCAACCCGGGCGAACTCACCGAGTCCGCCATCAAGGCCATGCTCGAAGGTCTCGATCCTTACACGGTCTTTATCCCAGAGTCGGACATTGAGAACGCCAAGTTCATGACTACGGGCGAATACGGCGGCATAGGTGCCATCATCCAATATGACGGCGAGTTCACCCGCATTTCCGACCCTTATTATGGTTGGCCAGCTCAGAAAGCAGGTGTCATCGCAGGCGATGTCATCCTTGAAGTGAACGGTGTGGACTGCAAGAAAAAGAATACACAAGAGGTCAGCAATTTGCTGAAAGGCCAGCCAGGTACTGAGGTAACGCTGAAACTCAAGCGGTATGCCGTTGAAAAGTTAATGGAGGTCAAGTTAAAACGAGAGAAGGTTAAAATCGACAACATACCTTATTATAAGGTGTTCGACAATGGCATTGCCTACCTCTCCTTGAGTGGCTTCACACGCGATGCTGCTAAAGAAGTGAAGGAAAAACTTCTTGAAATGAAGAAAAACCATGAGCTGAAAGGCTTTGTTCTCGACTTGCGCGGCAATGGCGGCGGATTGATGAACGAGGCTGTCGATATTGTTAATCTGTTTGTTCCCAAGGGTAAAGCTGTTGTCTCAATGAAAGGAAAGGCAGCCAATTCAAACAGTATGCATCCCACCACCAACGAGCCTGTTGATTTGGAGATTCCTTTAGCCGTCCTTATCGACGGTAGCAGTGCATCGGCCAGTGAGATTGTGGCCGGTGCCATCCAAGATTATGACCGTGGCATTATCATCGGTCAGCGTACTTTTGGTAAAGGCTTGGTGCAGAATATTTTGCCTTTGAGCTACAATACACAGATGAAAGTTACGGTGGCCCATTATTACATCCCCAGCGGACGTTGCATTCAGGAAATCGATTATTCTCATAAGAAAGACACTGCCTTAGCGAAGACCGACACGCTCGGCAAGGCCTTCAGAACCATTCATGGTCGCATCGTATATGAAGGCCATGGCATTACGCCCGACGTGAAGGTTAACCGCGACCCTTATGCTACAGCGACCACTTATCTCTATGCCAAGAATATTATCTTTGATTATGCTACTAAGTTTTTCAGCGAGCATAAGAGCATCGATTCCGCCGACCGCTTCCAAATTGATGAAGCCACCTATCAGGATTTCATGAAGTTTGTGAAAGACAAGGATTTCAGTTATACTACTGAGAGTGAGAAGGCCATCGAGAAGTTGAGAAAAAACGCCAAGGATGAGGGCTATCTCGACAAGATAGAGCCACAAATCGACCTGTTGGAAAAAAATCTTGCCGCCGAGAAGGACAACGACCTGATCAGCAACCGCAAGGACATCGAGGATCTGTTGCATTCTGAGATTGTAGGCCGCTACTACTACCAAAAAGGCCGTATCGTTGCTTCGCTGAATGACGATCCCGACCTCAATCGCGCCTTTGAGATTTTGCTCAACACCAATGGAAAGGACGAATACCGCAACATTTTGAGCGGCGAGTGATGACATCCAAGGTTTCAATACGGCCTTATCTGAACCAAGCCTATCTCTTAGGGTTGATGATGGTGGCGGTGGGTCTCACATTGTCGCCTTTCCTGATGGGAATGTCACAGTTTTGGCTTGTTCTCGTTTGGATAGTTGATGGTTTCGCATGTAGCCGTCATTGCGGGTTTGACCTCCAATGTTCCAAGCCAGAGGAATGGCTTCATCAGGCGGGAAAAGGCGTCGACCCTTCCCCAGATCGAGGTTTTTCCGGCTATGGCTTCAAAAACAAACTTTCCCGTTTTTGGCACAACAAAGCTGCGGTACTTCTTGTCGCTTTCTATCTCATGCATGTTATCGGCCTGCTTTATACCACCGACTTCCAGTATGCTATGAAAGACCTCCGTGTCAAGTTGCCGTTATTGGTCATGCCTTTCGTTTTGTCGAGCATGGAGCCTTTGGGCCGCAAGCGTTTCGACTTGGTGATGTTTGTTTACGTGCTATCTGTGTTTGTGGCCACGCAGGTCAGTTTCTTCTCCTACTTGAGGCATGATTATGAGGATATCCGCGAGATTTCCCATATCATCAGCCATATCCGCTTCTGCCTCAACATCGTGTTCAGTATGGCGATTGTCGGGTATTATCTGTATAGGAATCGGGCCTCAAAAGGGAAAGAGGTGCCGGATTTTGGGCTGAAAGTTGTCTTAAAGCAGTTTTTGATGTGGTTCCTGCTGTGTTGGTTCGCCTATCAGATTTTCATTTTCGAATCTTTGTCGGGCTATGTGATTTTGATGGCAGTAGTCCTGGTTTCTGCCGTTTATGCCTTCTTGCGGTGGAAAAAGGGCAAGGGATGGCGCTTTGCTGTTGGGGTGGCTGCCCTTACGGTATGTGTTGTCGGGGTGCTGGCTGTTTTGCGTTTTGTGAAACCGCAGCTCCAGGTTGTGCCTATTGATTTCAGCACTTTGGAGAAGAAAACAGCTTTGGGCAATGACTATTGGCATGACACAGTGTACAATCCCGTTGAGGACGGAAAATATGTGGGACTGTATTATTGCAAAAAAGAGCTGCACGAGGCGTGGGAGCAGCGTAGCGACCAGCCTTTGGTCGGCATAACCCATAACGGCGAGAGTCTTGAAGCCACATTGGCGCGTTATCTTACCTCAAAAGACCTGCGCAAAGATGCTCAAGGTGTGGCGGCGTTGACTGATGAGGATGTAAGCAACGTAGAGCAGGGTGTCGCCAACTACAACAATTGGAAGTATCCCGGAATGCGGGCGAGGCTCTCTTCGACTTTGTTTGAATACAACCGCTACCGCCGTTTCAACGATCCCAACGGAGGGTCACTTTCCCAACGTATCGAGTTCATTAAGGCTTCGTTCCATATCATCGGACATCATCTTTGGTTCGGTGTGGGCACGGGCGATGTGCCGCAGGCTTTTGCCCAAACTTATGAAGAAATCCAATCTCCGTTGCGTGAAGAGTTTCGTTTTCGCGCTCACAATCAGTATCTTTCCATTGCCGTGGCTTTTGGTTTGGTGGGTTTGGCGTTTTTCCTGTTCGTCCTTTTTTATCCTTGGTTCATGTCTAAGCGAAATCACACCTATTTGTATATGGTGTTCCTTTGTATCATGCTGCTCTCGATGTTTCCTGAAGACACCTTGGAGACACAAGCGGGGGCATCATTGTTTGCCTTCTTTTGGGCCATGTTGCTCTTTGCCGCGCCACAAAAACGCAAGAATTTCAGTCAGTAATGGAAAATTCCATATCTTTGCGGCACATGAATGAAAAAACGAACCATGATGAGGAAAGAACAGTTTATTTGTCCCTACACGGTTTATGCTTCCAATGATGAGCTGCCGCAGCAGGATGCTGAGCTGATGAGTCATGCCCATGCGGCGGCCCGAAACGCCTATGCGCCCTATTCCAAGTTCAATGTAGGTGCTGCGGTGCGGCTGGCCAATGGTGTCATCGTATTGGGCAGCAACGTTGAGAATGCGGCTTATCCCAGCGGTTTGTGTGCCGAGCGTGTGGCCATGTTTGGTGCCATGGCGCAGTATCCAGGCGTGCCGTTTGAGGCTTTGGCTGTTACCGCTTATTCTGCCGGCAAGCCCATCAATGAGCCTGTCGCCCCTTGTGGGGCTTGCCGGCAGGTGATGGTAGAGGTGGAGCAGGTATCGAAACGGCCGCTGCGCGTGCTCTGTCAAGGCGACACGGGACCTGTCATGGTTTTCGAAGGTGTCGAGTCGTTGATGCCTTTCGTTTTCTTGGATAAGTTCCTGTAAAAATCAGCCTTCAACGGATTCTAGTTGATGTTTCGGCTCGTTTTTGTGCCGACTTGCGCTCCAACTCCAAACGAGGAGTGCCACCGTTATCGCTGCGCTGGTCACGATGATCCATGCGTTTTGTGTTTCCCCAAAATGCTCCGCGTCTTCGATAATACCTTTATTGCTCAGATAATAAAGGACAACCGCTGTTCCGTTGTTGACGAAGTGCATGAGTATGCAGGTCCAAAGCGAACCGCTGGTGTAGAACATGTAGCCCATCGCGATCCCTAAGAAAAGGCGTGGCAGGAAACCGTAAAACTGGAAGTGGATGAAAGAGAAGATGCCCGCCGAAAGGACGATGGCGATATGCGGGTTCATCTTATGTGTCAACGATTGTTGCAGCACACCTCGGAAGGTCATTTCTTCGCCCACGGCGGGAATCAACGCGATGATGACAAGGTTGAATATTAGCCCTGAAAAGGTATTCACATTCAGCATCTTTTCGGTGGTTGCCATGGCGGTTTCTTCCATGGTTTTCAGGTAGTCTTCAAGTCTGGCAAAGCCGTTCCCTAAATTCATGCCTTCGTTCCATGTGGACAGGGTGGTGGTAAATGGTATGGATACAAACAAGAGCGCCACACCTATTAATATAAGCCACCAAGGAGATGTAAGCTTGCGGAAACCCAAGCCATGAAATTGGCGCACTTTGCGTGTGATGAAATAGTAGACGATAGGCGGCACCACAAACATCATGATGGAACTGAAGCCTTGGGCGAGCTTCATTCCCGTATCGCCACCAAAGAAGAAGACGGCAGAGAGGGCTGCGCCAATCAAGCTGCTGATCAGTAAAATGAAAAGAAACAGGAGAATCCGAATCCCCGTGGATTGCTTGAGGTTTTCGGTGAAAAAATTGTCAGTCATCGCTGTTGATTTTGCTGCAAAGATACACTTTTTGTATTTTTGCAGCGCCATGTATAAGATTGCCCACCTCGATTTCCCTCATTATCCCTTGCTTCTTGCCCCAATGGAAGATGTTTCCGACCCGCCGTTCCGTTATGTTTGCAAGCTCTTCGGCGCCGATGTGGTCTATTCGGAGTTCATCTCTGCCGATGGTCTCATCCGCGATGCGGTGAAAAGCATTAAAAAACTTGATTTTGAGGAGTTTGAGCGGCCTGTTGGTATCCAAATTTTCGGCAATGCCGTAGAACCTATGGTGGAAGCGGCACGTTATGCCGAGACCGCCCACCCCGACATTATTGACATCAACTTCGGCTGCCCGGTGAAGAAGGTGGCCTCAAAAGGGGCAGGGTCGGGCATCATGAACGACATCCCCAAGATGGTGGCCATCACCAAAGCCGTAGTGGAAGCGGTGAACACACCCGTGACGGTGAAGACACGCCTCGGCTACGACAACGAGCACCGCGACATCGTCGACATCGCTGAACGCCTGCAAGATGCAGGCATTGCCGCCCTGACCATTCACGGACGACTGCGTACCGCCAAATACAGCGAGCCTGCCGACTGGACCCTCGTCGGTGCGGTTAAAAACAACCCGCGGATGCACATCCCCATCATCGGCAACGGCGATGTGGTGGACGGCCCTTCGGCTAAACACTTTAAGGATGTTTTTGGTGTGGATGGTTTGATGATTGGCCGTGCTACCTATGGCAATCCTTGGATTTTCAATCAGATACGGCATTATTTAGAATTAGGGGAGGAGTTGCCTGTGCCCGACGTGAAAGAGCGTGTGCGTGTCAGCAAAATGCAGCTTGTGCGTTCGGTGGAGTGGAAGGGCAAACACATCGCCTTATTGGAAATCAGGAAGCATTGGTCGGCGTATTTTAAGGGTTTACCTAATTTCAAGCCGTTCAAAATGCGGTTGATGGAAACTTTGTCAGTGGATGAGGCTTTGGGAATTTTGGACGAAATCTCGTATCACTATGACCGCTGATTATGGTTTACGGCTAATGGATACGGTGGTTTGGGATCAGGCCATTCTGACTGAATGGTGTTGATTAAGTGGTCAATCTTTTCTCTTTGAGGCTAGCCGCAGAGAGCAGCGTATGGTACTTTTGTTGGTAACATTTCGGTCAATGCAAGAACATGAGTGTAGAAAACCACTCCAGCAATCCAAACATCATAGTTTCCAAAGCCGGCCGTCAACCATAGTCAAATAACTCTTTCCTTCAACACGCCGTTTTCAAACAGGTTCCGCACCAACTCGTCTCTGCCGATGTGATAGGTATTGATGCCCAATGACTTGGCGACTTTGATGTTTTTTCCGGTATCATCAATGAACAAGGTCTCTTCCGGAAGCAGGTGCTCATGGTCAAGAATCAATTCAAAGAAGCACGGGTTGGGTTTTTCCAAGTGCTCGGCGAAGGAGAAATACGCCTTGTTGAAAAGTTCGTCAAATTCATTATATCCGAAACGTAACTGCAAATCCCTGACGTACAGGTCATAATGGATTTCGTTGGAGTTGCTCATCAAGAAAATCTTGTAGTGTTTTCGGATTTGTTCCAATGCGGCGATACGTTCACGCGGAATATCCAAGAGCATGGCGTTCCAAAGCGAGTCGAACTTTTGGTCAGTCATTTTTTCTTGCCCAAGGAGGATTTTCATCTTTTTTCGGAAAGTTGGGGCGGTGTAAATGCCAGTGTCGAATTTGCTCATGATGTCGATAAACTCTTTGGAATGAGACAATTCCGTGGTGTTTATTTCCATTTTTTCGAGTTCTTTGCAAACACTGCTTTCATCGATGTCGAGGACTACGCCGCCGAGGTCGAAAATGATATTCTTGATTTTTGTGCTCATTTTTGAGAAAATTTCAGTCTAATTCGGTGCAAAATTGTAAATTTGCAGCGCAAAAAGCAAGAAAAAAGATGGAAATCTTTGTTTGGGTATTGCTTTTTTGAGGTCCCATAGCGCAGTTGGTTAGAGCAACTGACTCATAATCAGTAGGTCCTAGGTTCAAGCCCTAGTGGGACCACCACAATAAAGAAATCCAGGCTTTTGTAGGGTTGTCATTTCATGGCAGCCCTACACCAATAATGCAGAATCACATGGAACAAGAAACCACTTCAAAACCTTTGACCGAACTGGACGAACTCGGCGAATTTGGCCTCATCGACCAACTGACTGTCGATTTTCCGCTGCGCAATACTTCTTCACTGAAAGGCGTGGGCGACGATGCCGCCGTCATCAACCACGAAGGCTGCCGTACCCTCGTCTCTACCGACATGCTCATCGAAGGTATCCATTTCGACTTGACATACTGCCCTTTGAAGCACCTTGGCTACAAGGCGGCCATAAGCAATTTTTCCGACATTTACGCCATGAACGCTATACCTACGCAGATTGTGGTCGGCTTGGGTGTGTCGAGCCGCTTCTCGGTTGAGTCTTTGGATGAACTCTATGCAGGCATTCGCTTGGCCTGCGAGCGTTACCAAGTCGATATGGTGGGTGGCGACACGACGAGCAGCAAGACGGGCCTCGTCATCTCTATCACCGCCATCGGCATGGCGAAGGAGGAGGACATCGTCTACCGCAGCGGCGCCAAGAAGAATGACCTGCTTTGCGTTACGGGCGACTTGGGCGGGGCTTACATCGGCCTGCTCATCCTCGAGCGCGAAAAGGTGGAGTTCCTCTCCAATCCCAACATGCAGCCCCAACTGAAGGGCATGGACTATGTGCTCGAACGCCAATTGAAGCCTGAAGCGCGCAAGGATATTGTAGAGCAACTCAAGGCCCTCGGCATCAAGCCGACTTCGATGATCGACATTTCCGACGGCCTGGCCTCAGAAATCTTGCACCTTTGCAAGGAGTCAGCCTTGGGTTGCCAGCTTTTTGAGGAACGAATCCCGATGGACCCGACCACAGACAGAACGGCCAAAGAGTTTCAAATTGTGCCTTCCGTTGCTGCCCTCAACGGTGGCGAGGACTACGAACTGCTCTTTACCATCGACCAAAAAGACTATGAGAAAATCAAGACCCTGTCGGCGGATGTAACCGTCATTGGCTACATGACCGACAACACAGGCATAGCCGAGATGATTACGCCCGACAACCATGTCATCCCCATCAAGGCCCAGGGTTGGGACCATTTGAAGAAGAAACAATGACCGATGGCCATGGCCGCTTCAATCTATGTGAAAGCGATCATGGCCATAGTTACAAGTCATAGTTTCAAATAGTAAAAACAATGCCCGACTTTCCCGAAATAGTGAAAACCAAACTCGCCGCGCTGCCCTCGAAGCCCGGAGTGTACCGCTATTTCGACAAAAACGGTGCCCTCATCTACGTGGGCAAGGCTAAGAACTTGAAACGCCGTGTCAGCAGTTATTTCAACAAGGAACAGACAGGAAAGACACGTGTCCTCGTCAGCAAAATCGCCGACCTCGAATACAGCATTGTTGACTCGGAATCGGAGGCTTTGTTGCTTGAAAACACAATGATCAAGCGGTATAAGCCACGCTACAATATCATGCTCAAGGACGACAAGACCTATCCTTGGATTTGCATCAAGAAGGAAGCTTATCCTC
>JBGYWU010000066.1:0-5101 GCA_041842265.1 Candidatus Limimorpha sp.
CTACTGAAGACAAAGTAGAGACTAGTTTCCAATTCTCAAAAAAACCAATTTGGTCGTTGTTCATAATGCCAATTCCGGACGGGACTCCTTTTTTCCAAGAACCAAAATACTTACCGTACTGTTCGTATATAGTTTTAAAAGAATAAATCCCATATCCGTTTAATTCACCCTTATTATCAAATACTCCTTTAAATGAAATACTTCCATTTGCTAAACGAAATTTTATGTCTATTATGGTATCATGATGTTTTTCCCCAAATGCAATGGGATTGCCATTTGCAAATGCAGAAACAAAATAATCGCCATTGGAGTTGGTCTTTTTAAAAATGCCATGCGGCAGTCCTTTGTCGTTTACCCAACCCTGGTAGATGACACCATCTTTTTCTTCAGTTACATAAAATAAATCCCCTGATTCTATCATTTCCGCCATATCAAGAAAAGTGTCATATTCATTGATTCCTGAAGCGTCGGCATCCGAACGCAAGACGGTTTTTAAATGAGCTATTTCTTTTGTTTTGCTGTTTCCTTCACTAGGGTCTTGTGCGAAAGAGGTATGTCCCAGCATTAAGGAAATAGAAGCCGTGAATAGAATAATAACTTTGTACTTCATAGTTTTAATAAATTTAGGCGGGTTCTATTTTTATGTTTTTCAGCCATCCAAACAGACAGAACCCGTTAATCTGCCTGACGACCGTTGTTTAACATCCGGTTTACAAGTGCTAAGATACAACTATTTTTCCATTTGACAACGAATTATATGCCATATTTAGCGGGGGGGGTACTACACTAATCCGTGCCGTGCGCAACTTCTTGTTTCCGCCTACTCTCTCCCAGCTTTTCGGCTTCCGCTGTCTTGGAGTAAAGGCAAATAAAGCCCGCACCCCAATCCTATCTTGAAGTGAGGGCTCTCGCATTGCCCAAAGTAAAGATATGGAAAGCAGTGCGTGCTATTTTGGCACGCAGCGCACTCTTTTCTGCCTTACTTTGTTCAAATTTGCGAGATTCTCACTTCAGACAGATGGTATCGCTACCGATGTATTCTGGGTGCAAATATACACATTTTTCGTTCTTGCAACAAAAATGCCCATTTTTGCAGCAAAACAGCGGCACTGCTTTCACGCGGCAAAGGTAAGGGGAAAGATGATAAAGGGGTTGGTACTTTTCGGTACTTGTTTTTGGAAAATTGGATTAGATCTTTTTGAGGAGGGCATCGGTTTCAATTTTCATTCGGCTGAAGGCAAACCATTTCTTACCCAAGTCCTTCAAGGATGCACCAAGGTGATAAACGGTGTCGTCAATGCAAAGGAAACGGTCGTGGGCGTTTTGGAACTCGTCTATTGCAATGGGTTGATACTGCGTGTTATGGCGTTGTAAGTCGAGGGCAAGTTGAGATGAAATGTTGTGTGTGTAGATTTGCGCACTTACCCCGTCAACACGTTTGTCAAGCATGACTAACACTGTGTCATCCACATAATTGTCGAAAAGCACAATGCGTTTCTTTGCACTGCGAATGAGGTCACCGACGAAAGTGTAGGCATCGAAAATCTGTCCATCAAAAAAAACACCCTCCACAGGGGGCAATGCAGTTCGGACAAAAAAGTCGATTTTCTCTTCTGTCTTGCTTATTCGTTGCTCCAGTCGTTCAAACCTCTGGTTGATGGAATAGCCTTTAAGTAAATAGTCTTTCAATACGGTGTTGGCCCATTTGCGGAACATGGTCGCATTGAAGCTATTGACACGATAACCGACCGAAAGAATTGCATCGAGGTTATAAAACTTGGTCTTGTATATCTTCCCGTCAGCGGCAGTATATTCCAAAATGGAATAAACTGAATCCTCGTCTAACTCGCCGCTATTGAAAATGTTGTTCAAATGTTTGGAAACGGCAGGTTGTTTTACTCCAAACAGCAAAGCGATTTGCGATTGTGTCAGCCATACAGATTCGTTAGCCATCCTTACTTCGAGGTGAATGGTATCGTTGGGCTGATAGAGTACAATCTCATTCTCTTGCATTTGTATCAAAGTGCCGTTTTCTGCCATATCTAATCGTAGTTTGGTTTAAACGCTGCAAAAATAGAAAAAACGGTTGGTTTTCTACTGAAAACGCTTTTCTAATTGAATTTGAAACTCGGCTTGTTAACCTCAAAATAAGCCTTCTGCAACGCGATACGCAAGGAATCGGCTATGGCTGGATTGTCTTGCCCTATCTTGCCTATCGTAGGCAATTCGTCGGCATACAAGCTTTCAAGTTTCGGGACGAACAATCCCAAAGCAGCGGTATAGTCGCTCTCGAATTGGAATTGCGATTCCATGTCTTTAGGCATCATCTTGTTATGCAAATCGTTGATTTCCTTGCTAAAACGCAAACGGTAAATATCGGCAAAGTCCCAATACTTGATGGTTCCGTTCTTGATTCCCGTCAGGATTTCACGCTCGTAACGCTGATACAAATCAAGATAGGTCTGATGGACGGAATCAAAGTTGAGGGTCGTGCTTCCGTAATCCACAGGTGCAACCACGCGCACTACTTCCTTCGAACTTGAGGGCACCTCGACCCGAATGGTGTCATGCTTCTCCCTGACTACAAATACCGTGTCGGAGAGCACTACGGTCTGCGGCTGAATCATTTCGTCTTCGGCGGATTGCTGCTCCGGAGTTTCCCTGTCCAACAACCATCCTATTAATAATAGTGCCGCTACCAAACCAAGCACCAAGGACTTAGCCGCAACCTCGCGGAAAAGGATTGCCCGCCTCACTTCGCCGACATTCCGAAAACGCTTTGTGGCCTCCTTGCGCTGACATTTGCAAACAACCAAGCCGTATCGATGCGGAAACAATGCCTTGATAATGAACCCCAAAGAATAAATATCGCTTGTGACATCGGTCGCTTCTTGTTTCAGCAACTCGGGGGAAGCAAAGGCCGTGGTTCCGCCCGTGGCCTTGTCAAGATTGGCGTCGCTGTCGGAATAACCGAAATCTATCAGCTTGACATTGTGCCCATTGCGTGTAATCAAGATGTTTTCAGGCTTCAAGTCATTGTGCACCACCTGATGCTGATGGACGAACGCCAAGGCATCCAACAACTCGTTCAAAATACGTTTCCTCTCTTTGCCTGAAGGCGAACTTTTCAAATATTCAGCCAAAGTTTCACCCTCAATGTATTCCATAACGATGCACGACCCGATTTCGGTATCCTCGCGCCAACCGATGCAACGGACGATATGCTTGTTGCCATACAGCCTTTCGAGCAGTTTGTACTCGCGCTGCAATCTCGCCATGTTTTCCGCCAAGGAGCCCGTTTCATCGTTGGCCGCCTTCAAAAACAGCTTTCGTTCGCCGCTGATGACCGTGAATAACTTGCATCTTCCCGACCCGTCGTATGAGACTTCCTGATAGTCGTGGAACTTGGAGAACCCGACAATGATTTCCCCAAACGAGCCGGAAGTGAAGTTGTCATTCATAGAATACGATTTTCGTGCAAAAGTAGATTATTTCTTGCAATCATGGACTTTAGTAGTACTTTTGTTGCTTCAAAACAAGCATCCTTATGACCAAGACTTCCGTTTCAAGAAACACGAAAGAACTCGACAACCTGCGTGATGACATTAGAAAACATGCTGGTTTTCAAGACAAGACCTTATCTCCAAGCGACTTTAACCGCATACAGCAGGACATCAAGGCCAAATTGCCTCAATCAGCCCTCAATGCGAAGACCTTGAAACGCTTTTTCGGCTACGACCAAACAGATGAGGCATCCTTTTTCAGGCTTTATACTTTGGATGTGCTGTCGCAATATGTCGGCTACGCGAATTGGAACAGCTATTTGGAACATCTGCATCTTAAGGAAGGTGCAGGCTCCGGCGATTTCAAGGGTGAGGAAATCAACACCGACAGTTTGCAAGTGGATGACATATTGCAAATTACATGGCAACCCGACCGCAAAAGCACCCTGAAATATCTTGGTAACCAACGCTTTGAAATCATCGAGACCGAAAACTCGAAATGGCGGGTCGGCGACCAGTTCCAATGCCGTCATTTCATCAATGGCAAACCTCTCTATGTCGATAACCTGACCGACAAAGACGGTGTTTTGAAGTCGGCCATGTATGTGGTTGGGGAAAAAGCCGGGATAATTTTGAAACAATAACATTGCCATTTCAAATAAAAACCGCATTTGTTGCATCAACAAGTGCCGAAAAATGTATCTATTGTACATAAATCGGCAGTTATTTGTGTGAAACCATGATTATCTAAAGAGACATTATCGACACTTTCAAACAGTGGAAGGACAAGCCTAAACGCAAACCCATCCTTTTGAAAGGTGCCCGACAGATAGGAAAGACTTGGGCCATGGAAACCTTCGGAAAGGAGTGTTTCGACTATTGCGCCAAATTCGATTTCGAACGCCAGCCCGAAATAATGTCGGCCTTTCAAGTCACGAAAGACCCGCAGCGCATCCTTAAGGAACTGGCTTTTTATTGCGATGTGCCATTGATTGCGGGCAAGACTTTGCTGATTTTTGATAAGATACAAGAGTGCGAGGAAGCGTTCAACAGCCTGAAATACTTCTTCGAAGAAGCACCTGAATACCACATTATTGCAGCGGGTTCCTTACTTGGTGTGGCCGTAAAAAAGCGCAGGATGACGGTGCCTGTCGGTAAGGTGGAGGTAGTCAGGATGTTCCCCGTGTCGTTCAAAGAATTCTTGCGGGTCAGTGATGAAAAGACCTTTGATTATGTGGAAGGCCTTGAAGAACCGGCGCATCTGCCTGAGATTGTTTTGAATAGGCTGAAGACAGAATACCGGCGTTATATGATTAGTGGCGGAATGCCAGATGCTGTGGTCGCCCTATTGGAGAACCAAGGCATGAAGATTTTGGACCATATCTTACAAGGGATTTTGGACCTTTACGAACTTGACTTTGCCAAATATGCTGAACCACGCGAGATTCCGCGCATCCATGCCGTCTGGCACTCGTTGCCTTCCCAATTGGGGAAGCAGAACCGCAAATTCATCTATAAAGTGGTGAAGACGGGTGCCCGTTCCAAGGATTATGAGGACGCGCTGCTTTGGCTTGAGGACGCCGGCATGATTTACCGCA
>JBGYWU010000067.1:0-7513 GCA_041842265.1 Candidatus Limimorpha sp.
CATACGGTAGGCCCCATCATCCCGAATGGTATTCCGACGGCATTCCAACAGAAGCAATTTGCCTCGTGTTACCGTACCGTTATGAAATTGGCTTCTGACAATCGAGTCGAAAGTATTGCTTTCTGTTGTATTTCTACAGGCGAGTTCCGTTTTCCCAACCAGCTGGCCGCCGAAATTGCGGTTAAAACCGTAAAGGATTTCATGGTTGAAGTCTCTGATTCCTCTATTAATCAGGTTGTTTTCAATGTCTTTAGGGACGAGGACAAACGAATTTATGAAACGACTCTAAAAAATTCCTAGACTCAATGCCCGTGGATGGCGAATCCTCTGGAATAGGTTGATTTCGGTAGATAGAGGTCGGCTATACAAAAAGAAAAACCGCTACAACTTCTTGATTTTCTATGAATTGTAGCGATTGTTCTGTAGCCCAACTAGGACTCGAACCTAGATTTGAAGTTTAGGAAACTTCCGTTCTATCCCTTGAACTATTAGGCCATGTTGCAGCGGGCTCGATGCCCATCGGGTAGGAAATCCGCCGCAAATGTACGACTTTTCCCGAAATGAAGGCTCTTCTTTTGGGTATTTGATGGCATTTTTCAAGTTCAACCTCCCAATAGATTCCTTCAGGGAGGATATAGAAGGCAGAAATTTTAGGCCAAATTGAGCACGATGGGACAGTGGTCGGAGTGCATTACCTCGGGCAGGATACCTACACCGGAAATGCGGTCTTTCAGGTTATCGGTTACCATGTGGTAATCTATGCGCCAGCCGAGGTTTCGGGCACGGGCACCGGCGCGGAAGCTCCACCAGCTGTAATGGTTGGGATCTTTCACCAAATGGCGGAATGTGTCAATGTAGCCGTCGCCGAGAAAATCGGTCATCCATTGGCGTTCTTCGGGCAGGAAACCTGAAGAGTTGGCGTTCGACTTGGGATTGTGGATGTCGATGGCCTCATGGCAGATGTTGTAGTCGCCGGAGAGCACAAGATTGGGACGCACTTTTCTCAACTCATTGACATACTGGCGGAAGAAGTCGAGCCACACCATCTTGAAGGCTTGTCGCTCATCGCCCGTGGTGCCGGAGGGATGGTAGACGCTAACCACCGACAGGTCGCCGAAGTCGGCGCGGAGAAAGCGGCCTTCGTCGTCGTAAAGCGGCTCGTTCATGCCGTAAATGACATTGTCGGGTTCTTTTTTCGTGATGAGGCCAACGCCGCTATAGCCTTTCTTCTGGGCAGGAAACCAATAATGGTGGTACCCCATCATCTCAAAGTCCATCAAAGGAATCTGGTCGGGCGTGGCCTTCAGTTCCTGAAAGCAGAGCACATCGGGTTGGTAGTCTTGGATCCATTGCAGCAGGCCTTTGTTGATGGCCGCGCGGATGCCGTTCACGTTGTAGCTGACGATTTTCATTGTTGAGTTTGTTTTGTCTGTGGACTGGCCGAAGGGTCATACTATCGGATGACACCGCGAAAATAGGGAAAAAGTCATTTCTTTGTTCTCTGCACGATACTTTTTCCTATTTTAGCGGCCGAAAAACAACATAGATGGCATTCAAGGACAAGCTCAACGTATGGATTGGCCAGTTCAACGCATGGCGTGCGATCCACATGACCGACCGCCGTTTCATGCTGATTCTCAGCATTCCCGCAGGATTCCTGGCAGGTGCTGCTGCCGTCATTATCAAGAAATTGGCTCATGGCATTCGCGACTTGGTCATCAACGCCCAGTTCAATTATTCTCAAATTCTTTATTTCATCTGTCCCGCCATCGGTATCTTGCTGACCATCCTTTTCTGCAAATATATCCTGAAAAAAGATGTCGGCCACGGCATTCCGGGCATCCTTTACTCCATTTCGAAGAACAAAGGCAAGGTGAGCCGTAGCAGCACTTGGTCGAGCATCGTTACCAGCGCGCTGACGGTCGGTTTCGGCGGGTCGGTGGGATTGGAAGGCCCCTCCGTGTCGACAGGAGGCAGTATCGGTTCCAACATCGCGCAGCTGCTGAAACTTGACTATAAGCACACCATCCAACTCATCGGCATGGGAGGGGCCGCAGCCATTGCAGCCATTTTCCAAGCTCCTATCACGGGCATCGTCTTTGCTATTGAGGTGTTTATGATCGATTTGTCGCTCAATGCTTTGGTGCCCATCATTTGTTCCTCGTTTGTCGGCATCCTGACCGCTTATTTTTTCTTGGGGCAAACAGTGGAGTATTCCGCAATCATTACGGAGGGGTTTATTCCTTCCAATACATTGTATTATATTGGATTAGGTTTGTTTGCGGGCTTGGTGTCAGCATATTTCCTCAAGATCTCTTTCAGCGTGGAAAAGAGTTTCAAGAAGATGGAATCGCCATGGATGAGGTTTCTTGTTGGTGGAACCTTGTTGGGCATATTGATATTCTTGTTTCCCGCGCTTTACGGTGAAGGTTACGATGCCATCAACTCGGCCCTGAGAGGAGACTATAGTCCTGTGTTTGAGAACCCTTGGTTTTCAAAGTTAAAGGAGTACGACTTGGTGGTGATAATCCTATTCGCAGGCATGATTCTTCTGAAGGCCTTTGCTACGGCTTTCACTTTCGGTGCCGGGGGAGTGGGCGGCACGTTCGCTCCGGCTTTGTTTATTGGCGCTTTTGCGGGACTGTTTTTCGCCACGTTGGTTAACTATTTGGGTATCGCCGAGTTGAATCCCGCTAAGTTTGCCTTGGTGGGCATGAGTGGTCTTGTTGCAGGCATGCTCCATGCCCCGCTGACAGGCATCTTCCTCATCGCCGAAATAACCAATGGCTATGCACTCATCGTACCTCTGATGATTGTTTCCTCCTTGGCTTACGTCATCAATAGGCTGTTTTTCAAACATTCGATTTACACTTACGTCGTGGCGGAAAAAGGTGTGGAGGTAACCCACAATAAAGATAAGAGTATTCTTAATATGATGGTTATCAATCAGTTGATAGAAACTGACTTTAGCTCCATACACCCCAATGCCACCTTTGGTGATTTGCTGCCGCTGGTATCGTCGTCGAAGCGCAACATTTTCCCCCTGGTCGACAAGGAAGGTTTCTTTTGTGGCCATGTGCTGTTTGACGATGTGCGCGGCATACTTTTCGATGAGAGTTATTACAATCAGTCGATTCAGAATTTTGCCGTCCTTCCCGACTATGTCATTCACATCGAGGAACCTATGGAGGAGATAGTGTATAAGTTTCAAAAGTCGGGCAAATACAACATTCCAGTCATTCAGGGTGGAAAGTATTTGGGGTACATTTCAAGAGCCAACGTTTTCTCTGCCTACAGAAAAATGATGAGCGAGATTTCGGAGGACTGAGTTGGCCATTGTTGGCCTTGGAAAGAATGTCAATAGGGATTGGAGAATTTGCTATGGGTACAATACGAATGAACATCTGTTTTTCGGCAACCTACATGTTTCAATAGGCCTCCGCATGGAAGGGCAATGGCGACGTGGGATGAGCTTATCGTTTCTTTTTGAAAAACTCCTTCAGCAACGCCAGGCACTCATTGTGCAGCGTGCCTGAGGCGGTTTTGGTCTTTGGGTGCAGCAAGTTGCCAAAGCGGGAGAAACCGTTTTTCGGGTCATCGGCGGCCCAAACCACACTTCCAATATGGGCATGGCAAAGGGCACCGGCACACATGGGGCAGGGTTCTAAGGTAACATACAGCGTGCATTCGTCCAAATATTTGGCTCCCAAGGCATTGGTCGCAGCAGTAATGGCCAACATTTCGGCATGCGCGGTTACATCGTTGAGCGCCTCAGTTTGGTTGTGGGCTCGGGCGATGATTTTGCTGTTGCAAACCACAACAGCTCCAATGGGAATTTCGTCTGCCTCAAAGGCGCGTTGCGCCTCCTGGTATGCTTGTTTCATATAGTATTCCTCAGTGAAAACGGAGAGAGGCATGGCGTTAGATATTTATGGTAAATGAATCCCAGTCGGGACCTAATGGGAACTTCTGCCTGAAACGCAGCAGACTGTCAGCATCCAAGGTGCAGTGTAGCACTGCTTCCTGATAGGGTTGCGCATGAGAGATGACCTCGCCGCGGGCATTGATTGCTTGCGACTCCCCGCTATAGTGCAGACCGTGGGCATCATCGCCAACACGGTTCACGCCAATCCAGTAGGCTTGGTTTTCTATGGCTCGGGCTTGGAGGAGTGTGTTCCAGACGTTCATTCGAGAGTCGGGGAAGTTGGCAAGATAGAACCCTAAGTCATACTCGTATTTTCCATGGGCATATCGGTTTCTTGCCCAAACCGGGAAACGGATGTCGTAGCAAACCATAGGGCGGATGTGCCAACCGTTGAGTTCCACAATCAATTGGTTTTCACCGCGTTCCAATAACTTGTCCTCGCCGCCAATAGAGAAGGTGTGCCGTTTGAAATAGAGTTCATAACTGCCATCGGGGCGCATCCAAACCAAGCTGTTGTAATAATGACCATCAATGGCTAATGGGAAGGTGGCGCAGAGTACGGCGTTTTTTTCTTGGGCTTGTCTATGAAGCCATTGCATTGTTATGCCATCTACGGTTTCGGCAAAACGTTTCGGATCGACAGGGAAAGCCGTGGTGAAAGTCTCCGGCATAAGTATCAAGTCTGTTTTGGGTTCCACTTGGTTCAATAACTGGCTGAATCGCATTAAGTTGGCGGTTTTGTCTTCCCAAATGAGATTAGCTTGGATATAGGCAACGTTTAGGTTTTGCATAAAACGCAATGAAATACAAGTGCAAAGATAGAAAATTATTCATATTTTTGCCGAAAAAAAATGTTACAATGAGTTATTCATACGATTATCCGCGCCCATGTGTCACGACAGATTGTTTGATTTTCAGAAAGATAGATTCTGAATGGAGTTTGCTTCTAATTGAGCGTGGTCACGAACCCTATATGGGTTGTTGGGCATTGCCGGGCGGGTTTTTGGAAATGGATGAGGATCTTTCTGCTTGTGCGGCACGAGAATTGCAGGAAGAGACAGGTCTGACAGGCATCAACCTGAAACAGCTCTATGCCTTTGGGGAGCCTCGACGGGATCCCCGTCACCGCACCATCAGCATTGCCTTTTGGGGTGTTGATAACTCGGAACGGCAAGCTTTTGGCGGCGACGATGCAGCCCAGGTGCGGTGGTTTGCCATCGACAAGTTGCCGAACTTGGCCTTTGACCACCGGAAAATTGTTGAGAAAGCTTTGTCAAACAATGAAATACAAGTAGAATTGACGAAATGAAATACAACAAATTAAACAACAAACCAATGAATAAGCTACTCCATGCCATTCTCTGTCTTGCCTGCGTTTGGGCATTTTACGCTTGTGGCGGTCCCAATAATTATGAAGAGTCAGAATTGTACGGCAAGTGGCAGGAAGGAACAGTGTTTGAGCATTATTACGATTCGCTTATTGAGCGTGTCCTCCCCAGTGGCGATACCGTTCTGGTGAATGGCACCACTTGGGATGAAAGCGATGATGTTTCAGAAGACGAAGCCCAACTCTTCAACTGGACACTGACGGGAGCCACTTTGAAGCAAGAGCATGTGGGCACCTTTCAGATTGTCCCGAAATTGTATACCATTACATCCCTTAATGCCAACGAATTGGTGTATGAGGATGATTATGGAGTGTCACATCATTTCTCAAAGGTAAATTAAAGAGGTCCTATGAAAAAGGCGTTAAAGATAACCGGTATCACCTTAGCCTCCCTAGTGGGATTAGTGCTCATAGTGGCAGGAATCGCCGTGGCCATGATTACTTCTTCGGGTCGGCTTACCAAGATGGTGAAAAAATATGCGCCGCAGTTTGTCAATTGCGAGATGGAGTTGGAGAAGGCAGACCTCACTTTGTTCAAGACTTTCCCCAACGTGGGCATTAATATCGAAAAGGTGGCCTTCATCAACCCGATGGCGGGATCGCCATCAGACACTTTGGCCAATATCGACAACCTGATTGTGGTGGTCGATGCAAGGAAATTATTGAAAGAGAAGGAAATTGTGGTAAGGAAGTGCATTTTGGAGGATGCTTTCGTCAATATGTATACCGATTCACTTGACCAAACCAATTTCAATATCTTCAACAACAACAATAAAGACACTACTAGTGCTTCTTTTGATTATTGCATTGATATTGAGGCGGTAAAGCTGAAGAATACGACCTTGTTCTATACGGATGACCGCAACGCTATGAAGGTGCATGCCCATGGGCTCAATCTGGACTTGAAAGGCAAGATGCAGGATAAGGACATTATTGCCAGCATGACTTTGAGCGCGGAAGACCTCTCTATGAAGATGAGTGCCATGCAGTTGGTGTCAAAGACATTGAGCCTTGAATTTGATGGAGAACTAGCTCAGCTGGACCAGGTTGACGGCACGCTGAAACTGGCAACACCCGACATCAGCCTCACCCTCAACGAACCCTATCTTGAAAACGACACACTGCAGTTGACCTTGCCTATGGCGTTCAGCCTAAATGAAACAAAGGGACATCTTGCCCAGGCCCAGATAGGCTTGAACCGCTACCTTATTCATGTTGACGGTGATGCCGAGAGGGCTGAAAACGGCGACATTAATCTTGATTTATCACTGAATACCAATACTTTAATTGTTGAAGACGTGTTGACTTACCTGCCCGAGAAACTCCAGCAAAAACTCAGCAGTATAGAGTATTCTGGCAAGGTGAGTCTCTCTGATGTAGTGGTGAAAGGCATATACAACGACAGTCTGATGCCCTTGATAAAGGCTAATGTATTGACCGACAATGCGATAGTTAACATTCCAAAACTGCCATATCCTTTTGCAGACGTCAACCTTGACGCCTGTTTGGACTTGGATCTCAATTCGGATTTCAACAGTTTGACTATCAACGACGTGAAAGCAAGATTCAACCGTAGTAGCTTTTCAGCCAACGGCGTGGTGGACGATTTGCTAGGTGACATAGGCTTGAAAATCAAGCTGAAAGGCGATGTGCTAATGAACGACTTGAAAATGTTCCTGCCCAAAAACATGAAATTGAGTGGCCGTACCAGCCTCGACCTGACGACCAATTTCACCGTTGCGCATCTGATGAAGTCGCTTGACGACTACAACCTGAACCGTTTGAAAGCCAACGGCAGTTTGAAAATCAAGGATTTCGTCTTCGACATGGACACTATCCATGCAGAGGCTCCTGTGCTCAATATGGGTTTGACCTTGCCCGCATCGGCAAAGCAGAAAGGACAAGCAGGGGCGTATGTCGCACTTACAACCAATCAGCTGCAAGCTCAAGTGGGAAGGGGTATCAAGGCCGGTCTGAAGAACCCCGACATCAAACTGGCTGCGGACAATTTCACGAGCGGTTTGGAAAAAATGTTGCTGAATGTCGACCTAAAATGCAGCCATCTGGATGTGGATTATGACACTATCAACACCCGCCTCGACACACCTGCCATTACCTTTGTTACTACACCAAAGCCGAATGCCAAGGGCTTAAAGGCTCGTGTTGCTTTAGCCGGCAAGGACTTGATGGCCAATATGGGA
>JBGYWU010000068.1:0-13876 GCA_041842265.1 Candidatus Limimorpha sp.
TGGGCGTTTTTCTACAACCTGATCAGCGTTCCCATCGCTGCCGGTGTGCTGTATCCGATCAACGGTTTTCTGCTGAACCCGATGATAGGCGGTGCCGCCATGGCATTGAGCAGCGTGACGGTGGTGAGCAACAGCTTGCGCCTGAAACGTAAACGTCTGTCGCAGGGCTTGCCGGCGGAAGAAGTGACGATTGCCCCCTTACTTTCATCGAAAGAAGATGCCATTGAGAATGATACTAACAATGTTCAACCAATAATATCCCATAGACCGATGAGAAAGTACAAAGTAGAAGGCATGATGTGCCAAAATTGCAGAAAGCATGTGGAAAAAGCCTTGAACGGCATAGATGGCGTTACTGCCACTGTGAATTTGGAATCCGGCGAGGCTTGTTTGGAGTTTTCGGGCAAGGAACTCAGCGTTGATGAGCTGCAACAAATCCTTACCGAAAAAGCCGGCGACTACAAGATTACGGAGCAATGAGGTTTTGGGACAATTCTCTCTGCGTCATCGCTATTGAACGAAGCCAATAGTGGCTCGGATTGAAGGCTTTTCAGCAGCTCAAGCTGCTTGTCTCTGTACGACAATCGTCTTCGACCGTTCCCAGTCAAAGGTAGCCATGTCGTATTCCCACAGCAGCGAAAGGTTGACACGGTTGCCGTTGGGGCGGTAGTTGGTGAAGAGAGTATGGGTATTATTGGTTGTTTTTCACCTACAAAAATAATCATTTTCCGCAAAATTTGCATTCCAAACTTGCCTAATATCCACTCTAAACGCGATTTTCAGGGCGGTATTGCAATGTTTCCTGCAAAAGGAAATGCGGAACTTCGTTCTTCAAAGCCCCGCATTTCATATTTCGCAGTCTCGCGATATTACAGTTTCTCCATATTCCGCTTCACAAACTCGCTCAATTCCTTGCCTTTAAGCAAGTTCTTCGAGAGCAAAGCAAGATCGTAAATCTGCCGAATGGTGGCTTCTTGCTCGGCTTCGTCCTTGTCCAAGAGGCTGGTGATGACTGGGCTGTTGGTGTTGAGCATCAGGGTGTAGCTGTCAGGCATGGAGCCGTAGAACGACATGGGACCACCGCCCATCTGCTCCATCTCCTTCATTCGGCGCATCCACTCGTTTTGGGTGATCTCCACAGGAGCATCCGTTTCGCCTTCGTTGCTGAACTCCACACGGAACTTCGCCTTGTCGATGACCTTCTCAAAGGCGGCCTTCAAGGTCTCCTTTTGCTTGTCGTCGAGTTTCGATTCGGCTTCCTTGTCGTCCTTTGCGATGAGCTTGTCGATGGTGTTGGAGTCCACGCGGGCAAACATGGCACGGTTGTCATCGCCTTTTTCGCCTTCCTTCTGCTCGTAGGCGCTGATGAAATGCGGGTCGAGGATGCCGTCCATCATCAGGACGTTGTAACCTTTGGCCTTGGCATTCTCGATGTTGGTGTATTGGTCGTCCTTGTCGGTGGCATACAGATAGACGAGCGCCTTGTTCTTGTCGGTTTGTTGTTCCTTGATGAGGGCCTTGTACTCTTCGATGGTGTAGTACTTGTCGTCGGTGTCCTTGAAGAGGAAGAACTTCTCGGCGCGCTCGTAGAATTTCGGGTCGCTCATCATGCCGTATTCAATGAACACGCGGATGTCATCCCAGTTCTTTTGGTAGGCCTCGCGGTCTTTCTTGAACAGTTCCTCTAGTTTCTCGGCCACTTTCTTGGTGATGTAGGTTGAGATTTTCTTCACGCTCTGGTCGCTTTGCAGGAAGGAGCGGCTGACGTTGAGGGGGATGTCGGGCGAATCGATGACACCGTGCAGCAGCGAGAGGAATTCGGGCAGGATGCCTTCCACGCTGTCGGTGACGAAGACCTCGTTGCAGTAGAGTTGTATCTTGTTGCGTTGCATCTCATAGCGGTTCTTGACTTTGGGGAAGTACAAGATGCCGGTGAGGTTGAAGGGGTAATCCACGTTGAGGTGGATGTGGAACAGGGGCTGACCGAAGTTCATGGGATAGAGCACGTGGTAGAAGTCGTCGTACTCTTCGTCCTTGATGTCGGTGGGTGTTTTTTCCCACAAGGGTGCCACCTCGTTGATAATCCAAGGTTTTTCCACTTCCTTGGTCTTGGGTTTCTTGTCTTCTTTCTTCTCTTCTTTCTTGTCGTTTTCTTCGCCGACGATTTCAGCGTCTTCCGCAAGATCTTCTATGGGTTCTTGCACTTTCTTCGTCCCGAATTGGATGGGGATGGGCAGGAACTTGCAGTATTTTTCCAAGAGGGGTCGGATGCGGTTTTCTTCAAGGTACTCCTCGGCGTCTTCGCCGATGTAGAGGATGATGTCGGTGCCGCGGTCGCCCTTGGGGATTTCGTTCATGGTGTATTCCGGACTGCCGTCGCATTCCCAGATGACACCGTTTCCGCCTGTTTCGTTGCATGATTTCGAGATCAGCGCCACCTTCGACGACACCATGAAAGCCGAGTAAAAGCCCAGTCCGAAATGCCCGATGATGTTGGCGGCTTCGGCTTCGCTCTGGGTCTTGAACTTGTTGATGAACTCCTCGGCGCCCGAAAAAGCGATTTGGTTGATATAGCGGTCCACCTCCTCGGCGTTCATGCCGATGCCGCGGTCGCGTACGGTGAGGGTTTTCTTTTTCTTATCGATTTCCACCTTGATGGTGAGGTCGCCCAACTCGCCGGTGAAAACGCCCGATGAAGCCAGGGTCTTCAGTTTCTGGGTGGCATCAACCGCATTGCTGATGAGTTCGCGCAAGAATATTTCTTGGTCGGAATACAAAAACTTCTTGATGACAGGGAAAATGTTTTCTGTCTTTACCCCAATATTTCCTGATTGCATGTTGTTATGTGTTTAAAACCAAATATTTAAATTCAATATTTTGACCGCTTCGTGTCATGATAAATAGAGGCTGTGAAGCGGTCAGGAAAGGATTTTTCACGTTTTTTGTCAAATTGCGTGCCACGGCAAAAACTGACATTTTGGCAAGGAATTGCGGAATGCGGACGAAATTGCTTATTTTTGCGGCAACTTGCAACTCTCCTCATGATGGATTATGAAAGAAATACGCATGACAGAGGAAGGGTTGCAGAATGGTTATGGGTGCCTCTAAAACATGGGGTATTGGTAAATGTAGCCTGTCCGTAGGCATTAATAGTCGTGCTCCGGGTTGGCCGGAAAATGAAGTTTGAAAAATTGAAACGATGAATTGGATAATTCTAATAATTGCGGGCCTCTGTGAAACAGGCTTCGCCTTCTGCCTCGGAAAGACAAAAATGGCGGTGGGAACGGATTATTGGCTGTGGATTTCAGGTTTTGCATTGTTATATGTGCTAAGCGCCGTGTTCTTGGCCAAAGCCACACAAACGATCCCAATCGGAGTGGCCTATCCCGTTTGGACCGGCATTGGTGCTGTAGGCGCAGTCCTTGTTGGCATTATTGTCTTTCATGAACCGGCGACATTTTGGAGGGTTTTTTTTCTCAGCACTTTGATTCTTTCTGTTGTCGGATTAAAATATGTCGGCTAAATGAACATTGAAGATTATCGTGGATGTGTCTTTTAGGTAAGGACGGACAGGCGTGTGAGGTCATAAAAAAGTAGGAAGCAAATGCGCCATATAGAGGCATTTGCTTCCTTCCCAACAAAAATGAAGTGATTATTCCTTGATGATCTGGTCGTATTTCAGCTTGGTGAGCTTGCCGTAGCTCTCAAGGCCGTGCTTGTCCATCTTCTTCATGTTTCCTGACATCATGATGATGAGCGGGCGGTCCTTGACGAGGCGGTTGTAAAAACTCATCACGTCTTCAAATTCCGCATTGCGGATGGTTGAGGTGAATTCTGCCCTTGGATCGTGGTCATAACCCTTTCTCATCCAGTCATGCACCACACCGGGTTTTTCTCTAAATGTATAATATTGGCTTGCCCTCGACATGACCAGGGCTTCTTTGGAGGCGTTGAATTTGGATCGGCGCTCCGGCATGTCGGTCATCAGTCCGCTCATGGCTGTGATGCCCTCCATGGTCTTGTCGCCTTGGGTGCCCAAGAAACCGAACAAGTGCCCTGGTTTGCGTTCCAAATTGTCGTAGGAGAAGACGGAATAGGCAGTATAGCCCAGGGAGCGGAACTCTCTGATTTCCTGAAAAACGATGGAATACATGTCGGTGCCGAAATATTTGCTGAATAATACGGACATGGCCTCGTCATCAAGGCTTAGTTTCTCGCTCGGAATGTAGAAATAGATGTTGCTTTGGCGAAATTTCTTGTTGTGTGCGATGAAGACCTGTGGTTCCGCAAACTTATTCTCGACACGGAAATCATCGTCGCCTTTTAGGGCGTTCTCGGGCAGGATGCCGTGCTGCTTTATGGCTTTGGACAAGACCCATGGGAAAGCATTGCCGCTGTAGGTGACGTAGCCGTCATACTTCAGGGCTTCGGCAACTTGTGCCAAAAACTCCGTTCCTCTGCGTTTGGACCATTCCTTCACGCTGCTTTGGCTCAGAAAACGCGACTGTTCGCCGTAGAGTGCGTATTCCCTCACGGCACTTGCCCAATACGAAGCGTCTTCTTTGTTGGATTTGTTTTCTCCCATCCGGTTTTCTGCCAAGGTCGAAATTTTGCTCTCATCGTTGGAAGGATGGAATAGCTTTTCGCGGCACAACGACAGCAAGGTGTCCATGTCTTTCTCAAAACCTTGGATGGTGACGGTGAAATGGGTATCGTTGCTTCGGAGGCCAATGCTTCCGCCCATTTTTTGCAATTCGAGCGAAAAGTCCTCAAACGTCTTGTCTTCTGTGCCTTGCAATTCAATATAGTCGATAGCTGTCGGGAGGTCAGGGTCGTCGAGATTGCCGTAGTTGAAGTGGAAGTTCAGCTCAAAAATATCATTGGCGGTGTTGATGGTGGAGTAGAGCTTGAAATGTTCGTTGATGTCGGTAATCTTCACTTCTTCACCTATGTTGATGACTTGCGGGGTAACTTCCGGAACTTGTTGCGCCTCAATCATTTTCGCGAAATCTGATTTTTTCTCTGTGTTTTTTGCTTCCAAGGGTTTCCAGTTCGGTTTTTCAATCTTGTCTTTTGCGGGGAAGCCCATCTTGGAGCGGATGTCAAGGTAGTCGTTTCCGAAATACTTGTTGGCGACGGCTACGACCTCTTCCTTGGTGATGGTCTTGATGCGTTCGGTTTCCTGAAGGTATTCCTCATAGGTTTGTCCGGTCATTTCCAATTCTAATAATAGGGAAGAAATATTTTCGAGGCTTTCCGTGTTTCTAAGTCTTGGCATCAGCATGGTCATTCGGGTGGCTTCAAAGAGATCGTCGCTGAAGTCTCCTTTCTTCAATTGTTCAAGACAGTCTAATATCAGATTTCCGGCTTGTTCGTGCGATTGCCCAAACAGCTTGGGGATGTATAACATAACATTGGTGCCATGGTCTTCCAAGGAGAGCGGCATGAGCACGGCAGCCATGACTTTGCCGTCGAGGGTCAGCTTGTCGGCCAATCCGGTCTTGCCGTTGCAAAAAATAGTGCTGGCCATGGTGAGGGGGGCCATGTCGGGGTCTGAAATTTTGACGCCGGGGAAGACGAATGCGCCCATCTTGATGGGGGTCATCTTGACTTCCTCGATGCTGGGACCGTTGAATTTGGGGAGTTTGTATTCGGGCATGGCGGGGATTTCGCCCTTACGCCAGGTGCCGAACTTTTCCGCTACCAAAGGTTCGGTCTCCTCGATGTTGAAGTCGCCGACCAAAATCAGGGTCATGTTGTTGGCCACATAATAAGTGTTGTAGAACTCGCGCATCATGGTCGGCTGCGGGTTCTTGAGGTGCTCCGTATAGCCGATGATGGGGCGCCCGTAGGGATGTTCGCCGAAGGCAGACTTGAAAAGGTGTTCCTGAAATGCGCTGATAGGGCTGTCGCCGTACATGTTTTTCTCTTCATACACTGCCTCCAATTCCGACTGGAAGAGGCGGAAAATAGGGTTGCGGAAGCGCTCGGCATAAACCTCCATCCATTTGGAAAGCTGGTTGGAGGGGAAGGTGTTGAAATAAATGGTTTGGTCGTATGACGTGCCGGCATTCAAGCCCTTGCCGCCCATCTGTGTGAGTATGACATCCACCTCGTTGGGAATGGCGTATTCCGTTGAAGCGACGGACAACTGGTTGATTTTGAGTTGTATGTCTTTCCGCTTCTTTGGGTCTGTGGTTTTGTGCAACTGATCGTACATCATGCTGATGCTGTCCAAGTACAGGCTTTCTTTGGCCCAATCGGTAGTTCCGATTTTGTCTGTGCCTTTGAACATGATATGCTCGAAATAGTGTGCCATTCCGGTGGCATCGAAAGGGTCGTTCTTGCTGCCGGCATGGACGTACACCGCGCCGTAGATTTCCGGCTGCGAATGGTCTTCGCACATCACCACTTTCAAGCCGTTTTCTAAATAGGAGGTCTTGATTTTCAGCCCGGGCTGCGCGAACATGATGCTGCATCCCATGAGGGCAAAGAGGAATAGAAATGTTTTCTTCATTTTGTGAGATTTTGTATGATTAGGGTTGTTTTGATATAGAACGCAAAAATAGCAAATAGAAGTTTACCGGTCGCAAAAAAAGGATTCGACCGTACTGAATCCTGAAAGTTGGTAACTTTCGGGGTGTTGTTTTGTGAAAAAGACCCGATTGTCAAGGCCGATTGAAGAGCAAAGTGATGTTTTTTTGGCGGCATTTTGATAGCTTCAGTTTAGGGTAATGCGGTTTCCCTTGCCAATAATGGAAGCTGGGGTCTTGTCATGTAGCCGGCGAAAAACATCCTGCCCAAAAGCCTACGGACCCAGTATTTTGTTTTGACTTTAACAAATGTGCCGTTGTTTAGCTCTGTCACCGCAGTCCGAATCTCGTCTTTTGCGTTCATCACGATGGGGCCGTACCAGGGAATGGGCTCGTGGAGAGCAACGGAACTGATGAAGAGAACCTCCGTGCCTTTTTCACCTGCTTCAATTGTCACCTCCTCACCCTCATTCAGTTTGGCGGCAGTCTTTTCGCCAACCTTTGGTCCGCCAACGGGTTATTTTTATATATTATTTTCGTCGCAAGGCTCAAATTGTGTGCCAAACTGAATCGTCTTTTTGGTGAGGCTTTTCGCGGCTGCTCCTTCCCCTCACTGTAAAGTTTCTTTACACCACTGTAAAGTTTTTTTACACTTTTTGTAAAGGCAATATTTATAAATCGTTGATATTTGGCATTTTGTGTTTTTGGCACGAGATATGCATACCCCAGTGCATAATTACATACATGCATTATGAAAGCAACCAAGATTATCACCTTTTCCACCTTGCTCCTTATGGCGGGTGTGCGCCTTTTGGCACAGGACACCGTCGCGATGAACCTTAAGGAATGTATGCGTTATGCTGTGGAGCACTCCACCAAAGTGCGTATCCAGCAAGCCGACAATCGCGATGCGCAAATAGCCCGTCGCGATGCCATTCTCACGGCCTTCACTCCTGAGGTGAGCGGTGGCACATACGCCTACACCAACTTTGGCCGCAGCATCGACCCGGAGACCAACACATATATACGGACGACCTCGTTCCACAACGGTTACAGTCTTTCGGCTGGTATGACACTTTTTAACGGATTTCAGGCCGTCAACAACTTGAAAATCACCAAGACGGCACAGTTGATGGGTCTCACCAAAGAGCAACAGTTGGAAGACCAGATTTGCCTTGCCACGATGGAGGCCTACTGCAATGTGCTTTATTTCACCGAGTTGGAGAAGGCTATGCAGGCACAGGTGGTAACAGCGGAAAAAGCCGTGCAACTTGCCACACGACAGGAGGAACTGGGACAGAAATCGCATGCCGATGTGGTGCAGGTACAGAGCGACCTTGCCGAGCGGCAGTACCAACTGACAACTTGCCGCAACAGCCTCAATGATGCCATCATCACCCTGAAAGACGTGATGTTTTGGCCTATCGAAGCACCTTTGATTATCAATGATTCGACGGGATTGTTGGTAGGGTTGCCGCAATGTGGCAATTCTACGGAATATTCGGAGGATGTCACCATGTTGGTGAATCAGGCCCAACGGCGGATGCCCGAGGTGGCTTTGGCCGAAGGCACGATGAGGAACGCCCGCCTTGCCCTGAAGACGGCTCGCTGGCAGTTGTTGCCCACGCTCTCGCTTAATGGCGGATGGTCGTCGAGCTTCTTCACCTATCCGGGAATGAATGGCTATGTGCCTTCGCCCTATTTTGAACAATTGAAGAACAACAGCGGCCAATATGTGCAAATCTCGTTGAGCATCCCTGTTTTCAGCCGCCTCTCTACACATTCCAACATTGCGAGGAAGAAGAACGCATACGACCGTGCCCGTGCCGACTACGAGCAAACCCTTCAGACGGTGGAGGCCGAGGTGCGTCGTGCCATCGCCGACCGCGACGGGAGTGCTGTTGCCTTGCACCAAGCCGCCGCCCGCGCCATCTTGCAGAAGGAGGCTTTTGCGCTAAATACCAAGCGTTTCGAGCAAGGATTGATTTCGTCCATCGAATACCAAGCCGCCTCCAATAGCTATCTCAACGCCCTCGCCGAGCACCTCAAAGCGCGGCTCCAGTATTTTATCAAGTGCGGAGTTGTAACTTATTACGCTGGAATCCCGTATATTAAACAGTGAAACAATTGAACAAATACCAAATAAACAAATTAAACGATGAATAGAGTATCCGACAACCTGATCAAAATCCTTTCCCTCGGGATAGGTCTTGCCATTGGTGTCGTTCTGATTGCCAAAGTGTGCTTTGAATTGTCTTACGACGGTTTCTATAAAGATGTGGACAGAATGTATTGCATTCGAACCCATTTTGAACAACAAGGCGAAGCTAATGATTACTTCCAAGTGAGCGGTGCAGTGGCTCCTGGTTTCAAGGAGGAGGTGCCTGGCGTGGAAGAAGCCACAAGAACGACATTTTATTTCAACACTAACCGTTACTTGGACGAAGCCGGCAATGTCATTACGGGCAATTTGCGCTTGGCCGATTCCTGTTTCTTCAAGGTGTTCGATCGCCCAATTTTGGCTGGTGACCCTGTTAAAGTGTTGGCCCAACCGCTATGTTTGATGGTTTCTGAATCATTTGCAAAAAAACTTGGCGGCGTGGAGGAATGTCTTGGGAAGGTTGTCTGTAATGAAGATCATACTGACTTGAAAATGACCATCAAAGGCGTATTCAAGGACTTTCCGAAAAACGGCTCGTTGGATTCCGACTTATTGCTTTCGATGGAGAGTTATCCCAAAAGCAGTACTGAAAATTGGTTGGGCAATGACCGCTACGCAGGCTTCGTGAAGTTGTGTCAAGACGTTGATCCACAAATGCTTGATAATGCTATTCGCAAGATGCAGGAGGCGCACCAACCTTTGGAGGAGATCGAAGAGAACGGCTTGAGGCTGTGGTATTATCTCACGCCTTTCGGCGAGAACCACCTCAATATATCTTCGGTTCATTCAATGGTTATTTTGCTTTCTGTCATAGCCGCACTGTTGATTCTCATCAGTTTGCTCAACTACATCCTTATCGTCATTTCGGCAATGGTGCGTCGTGCCAAGGAAATCGGGGTGCGCAAGTGCTATGGTGCCAATGTCTTAAACATTCATGCCTTGTTGGCACGCGAAGCTTTGATTCACCTGTTGTTGGCATTGGCTTTGGCGGCGGCCAGCATCTTTGCGTCAAAAGGATTGATACAGAATTTATTAGGTGTGCCTTTTGAGACGCTGCTTGTTCCGCAAGGCATTTGGACTATCGGGGTGGTGTTGTTGCTCGTCTTGCTCGTCTCGGTCTTTGTACCGGCACAACTTTACATGCGCATTCCTGTTTCGGTGGCTTTCCGCAACTACACAGAAAATTCTCGCCATTGGAAAATCGGACTGCTCGGCGTTCAGGTGTTTATCAATATCCTCATCGTTTCGATGTTGATAATTATTACATTACAATATCGGAAAATGGTTAATGACAATCCAGGCTATAATTATGATAATGTGCTGTTTGTGGAAATGTATGATGGCAATCAGGCCGTCCAGCAGCGCGTGGTGGATGCTCTGGGCAAAGTGTCGGAAGTCACCCAAATCGCAATGTGTTACAACCTGCCTTATCGGGGTTCGAGCGGTGACAATGTATATCTTCCCAACGATGACCGCGAATTGTTCAATGTGGCCGACCAATACGAAGCCTCAGAGAATTTCTACGACCTTTTTGAAATGGAATTTGTGGCAGGCCGTGCACCTGCAGATTCCACAGAAATAGTTGTGAGTGAGAGCTTTGTGAAACGGATGAATGACTTCACTGACTGGAGCGACGGCGCGGTGGGCAAACAGATTCGAATCACGGGACATGGAGATGGAGGAATGGGTGCTTTCCCCACCTTCACTATTTCAGGAGTGTACCGTAATATTCGCATTGGCAGCCTCATGGATTTGGACGCCCGCCCAAGCGTGCGTTTTTATGGCAGCTTGGATGACGGGAAATCTTATATGCCGCATATTGTATTCAAAGTAAATAAGATAGACGAAGCCACGATAGCAGAATTGACCGCCGTCATTTCCGAGGCTCTCAACGGAAAAGAGGTGCAGTTGCACGTCTATTCTGACCAAATGCGTTCGGCGTATGAGAATAGCCGCAAGATGCGCAACACCGTTTTCATCGGCTCTATCTTCGCTTTGATGATTGCAGTGCTCGGCCTCATAGGTTTCATTCGCGACGAGTCGAACCGAAGAAGCAAGGAAATGGCCGTCCGTAAAATCAACGGCGCGACGGCATCGGATGTGCTGCGCATCTTCGCGCGGGATGTGTTGAAACTCTCGTTGGTGATGGCGGTTTTGGCCAGCGTTGCCTCCTTCTTTGTCGCCCGCAAGTGGTTGGAACAGTTCGCCGAGCGCATTAGCCTCTCACCCTTGTATTTTCTTGCAGGCGCTTTGGCCGTCCTCATCATCGTGACCGTTGTGGTTGTGTTGTGTGGCAATAGAATTGCACGGATGAATCCTGTCAAAGCACTGAAAAAGGAATGAAAAATGAAACAACAAATGACTGCTATGAATAGCATGAATGTGAACGGCTTCACTCTTTGCGCAATGGCGCGAAGCAGCAGAAAAGCCCAATAGTTCCGTGTCAATTAAACAAAAAACAATCAACAACTCAAAAATATGGAAAACGCAATGGATCGTAGAATCGAAAAGAAAAAAGGCATTGCCCTTGCCTTCACCAAGAAGGCGCTACCCTATTGGGGCGGTGTTTTGCTCCTCTTCTTTATCCTTTGGCTCATCTTTAGGGATGATGCGAAGAAACTGCGCGTAGACGCTGCCAATATCAGTATCGGAACGGTAACTTTGGGCGAGTTCAACGACTACATTCGCCTCAGCGGACAAGTCGCGCCCATGACCACAGTCCAAATCAGCCCATTGGAAGGCGGCGTGGTGCAACAAATCGTTACCGAGGAAGGCAGCCGCGTGAAGGCGGGCGATGTCATCTTGAATCTCAGCAACGAGAACCTCGACATGCAGATTCTCAATTCCGAGGCCGACCTCGCCGAAAAAGAGAACATCCTGCGCAACACGATGATCCAGATGGAGCAGCAGAAGCTGAGCGTAGAACAGGAAAAGCTGCAACTGCAGATGGAGGTGCGCCGCAACCGCCGTACCTTCGAGGCGCAGAAAGCACTTTACGAAGATGGCCTCATCGCACGCGAGGACTTTCTGAAGGCGAAAGAGGACTTCGAACTCTCCAACGACCGCCTTGGTCTCGTGATGAACCGAGCCAAGCAAGACAGCCTATACCGTTCAGTGGAAATCACACAAATGCGCGAAAGTCTAGAAAACATGCGCGTAAACATGATGATGATTCGCAAGCGAAAGGAAAATCTCACCATCAAGGCCCCCATCGACGGTGAACTTGGTCTTTTGGATGCCGTTCTCGGACAGTCGGTGGTAGCAGGCTCGCGAATCGGGCAAATCAACAATCTCGACAGCTACAAGATTGAAGCTCAAATCGATGAACATTACATCGACCGTATTTCGGCAGGCCTCGAGGCTACCTTTGAACGGCAGAGCGAGCGTTACCAGGCGCAGATCCGAAAGGTGTTCCCAGAGGTGCGCGACGGCAAGTTCAAAGCCGATTTCAAATTTGTCGGGCAGCAGCCTGAAAACATCCGCAGTGGCCAGACCTATTATCTTAACCTGCAACTTGGCCAGCCAGTGGAGGCGGTGCTCATTCCGCGAGGTTCCTTCTATCAAAAGACTGGAGGCAAGTGGATCTATGTGGTGTCAGACGATGGCAGTAAGGCGGAGCGCCGCGACATCCGTATCGGTCGACAGAACCCGCAGTATTACGAAGTCGTTGAGGGTCTCGTGCCTGGCGAGAAAGTGATCACATCATCGTATGACAACTTTGGCGATAGCGATGTGCTCGTTTTTTAGGAGACAGAAACCCTCCTGTTGGGGTGTAACCATGCTGACCGCGTGTGGCCCCCTCAGCATAACAGGGACGACGAACGGTGCCAACGACCGAAAAAAATGAAACAAATCAAACAATTAGACCAACAAATATTCAATAAACCATCAAGCATTCAAAGCAATGATTAAAGTAGAAAATTTAGTGAAAATCTTCCGCACGGAAGAAATCGAAACCCTCGCGTTGAACGGCGTTTCGTTCGAAATCAAAGACGGTGAATTTGTCGCCGTTATGGGACCCTCTGGCTGTGGCAAGTCTACCTTGCTCAACATTCTCGGTCTCTTGGACAACCCCACTGAGGGCATCTATGAACTCCTCGGGCAACAGGTCGGCGACCTCAAGGAAAAGGACCGTACCAAGTTCCGCAAGGGCAACATCGGCTTCGTGTTTCAGAGCTTCAACCTGATTGACGAGCTGAACGTGTATGAGAACATTGAGCTGCCGTTGCGCTACATGAACATTCCCGCTGCCGAGCGTAAACAGCGTGTCAACGCTATCATGGACCGCATGTCCATCAAGCACCGTTCGGAGCACTTCCCCCAGCAGCTGTCGGGCGGCCAGCAGCAGCGTGTGGCCATTGCCCGCGCCGTAGTAGCCAATCCCAAGCTCATTCTTGCCGACGAACCCACAGGCAATCTCGATTCGAAGAACGGCAAGGAAGTGATGGACCTGCTCACCGACCTGCACAAAGAAGGCACTACCATCGTGATGGTAACCCACTCGCAGCGCGATGCCGGCTACGCCGACCGTATCATCAACCTCTTCGACGGTAAGATTGTAGAAGAAGTCTTGTCGCAATTGTAATGTCCGAGGGCATATTGCCTATGACTATGGCAACTTCATCCGAAGGAGATACTTCCATTTTAGGTTGAAGTTGCCTTGGTCACAGGCCGTTGCCCATATAGTGGCCCTGTAGGGAGCGGCAAAGACCAATCCTGCAGAGACGTTGCTGAAAGAATGAAATCCATTTCCTTAAGAAAAGCGGTAAAAATCACATTTTTCAGCAAAAAAGAGCAACTATGGCGAAAATTGTAGTATTTTTGTTGATAAGAAAAGAGACGAAAAGATCATGCCCAAACTCAAATCCAAGATATTGGTTGTAGATGACAACGCCAGCATCCGCTCGGCACTGAAGATCCTGCTGCCGATGCGCTTTGACTCGGTAGAACTCATCGCCTCGCCCAAACTCTTGATGGACACAATGCTCAAGTTCAAGCCCGACACGGTGCTGCTCGACATGAATTTCGACACCGACATCAACACGGGCAACGAGGGCCTTTTTTGGCTCTCGGAACTCAAACGCGACTTCCCCCAAGTGGAGGTGGTGCTTTTCACGGCCTACGCCGAAATCCCCCTCGCGGTGGAGGGCATGAAGCGCGGCGCCTTTGACTTCGTGGCAAA
>JBGYWU010000069.1:0-2652 GCA_041842265.1 Candidatus Limimorpha sp.
CCACGGGTTCTACTCCGAGTCCTCTGGGGCCATGATCCAAATCGCCTTCTCAAAAATCATGCTTGACAAATTATCGAATTGAAATTTAAACAAACTCTTAGACTGGAAAAGAAAAAACCTTATTGTTTTCAACAAAAAATCTACCTTTGTGAAACTAAAACCCCTAATCATGAAAGTTAAATACTTATTAGTCAATCTGTTCCTTGTTTTTGGAGCAATTTCGGCCTCGGCCCAAGAGAAGAAAAATTTTGAATTGGAGGACCTTTACATGCGTCCGACTTTCTATGCCAAAAGCGTTCGTGGTATGAATTCCATGAAGGATGGCAAGACCTTCGCTTCTTTTGAGAAGGGGCAACTCAACATCTACAATTACCGGACCGGTGAATTGGAACGCACTTTGTTCGGCATTGCCGACCTCAGTTTATATCCCGATTCATTGCCTATTGGACTTCAAGATTATGAGTTGAGTGCAAATGAAACTAAGATGTTGTGCGCCACAGAGATGGAGAGCATTTATCGCCACTCTTTTCATGCCACCTATTATGTCTATGACTTCACGACCCGGATTTTGCAGCCGCTTTCCGACAACGGCAAGCAGCGTTTGGCCACTTTCTCACCTGATGCGAACAAAGTCGCTTTCATGCGAGACAACGACTTGTTCATCAAGGACCTGAGTACAGGGGAGGAGAAGCAGTTCACGAGCGACGGTCTCTACAACCACATTATCAACGGCGCGCCTGATTGGGTCTACGAGGAAGAGTTCAGTTTCTCGCAGGGCTTCTACTGGTCGCCCGACAGCAAGAAAATCGCCTACATGAAGTTCGACGAGAGCAAGGTGCGCGAGTTCCAAATGGAGGAGTTTGAAGGCCTCTATCCCGAATGGTACAGCTTCAAATACCCTAAGGCAGGCGAGGACAACTCCATCGTCGAAATCTATGTCTACAACCTCGAAAGCGGCAGGACGGTGAAGATGGAAACGGGCGAGGAAACCGACATCTATCTGCCCCGTATCGCTTGGACAAAAGACGCCAATGTGCTGGCCATCCAACGCCTCAACCGACATCAGAACCATTTGGAGATTCTGGCCGCTGATGCCACTACGGGAAAAAGCCGCGTGTTTTATGATGAGACCAACGACTATTACATCGACATCACCGACGACTGGCATTTTCTTGGGGATGGCAAGACCTTCCTGATGACCTCTGAACGAAGCGGCTACAACCACATCTATCTTTGCAAAATGGACGGAACTTTGGTGAAGCAACTCACCGAAGGCCTTTGGGATGTGACCCGCGTATATGGCTTCGACGGCAGGGAGGTCTATTTCCAAGCGGCGAAGAACACCCCCGTCGACCGCCAAATCTACGCTGTCAACCTGAAAGGCAAGATACGCGAGGTGATAGGTCGTCAGGGCACCAACCAAGCCCGTTTTAGCAACGACTTCAGCTATCTTATTAATACAAACTCCAGTGTCAGCCAACCAAGACAATTCGAACTCTACACCAATAAGGGCGAGTTGGTGCGAGTGTTGGAGGACAACCATGAATTTGCCGAGAAGATGAAGACATTCAACTTGGGTGAAAAGAAACTCATGAAAATCAGTGACCCTGCTTTTACCTTGCCTGATGGCACACAAGTCGATGTGGACGCTTGGCAGATTTTGCCACCCGACTTTGACCCCGCCAAGAAATACCCTGTGCTGATCTATGTGTACGGCGGTCCCGGACACCAGACGGTGAACAACTCATGGGCCGACAGCGATTACTGGTGGCTTCAGCTGCTCGCCCAGCACGGTATTATCAGCGTGTCCATCAACAACCGAGGTAGCGGCGCTCAGGGCGAGGTTTTCAAGAAGATGACCTACCTGCAACTCGGCAAGTTTGAGACCGAGGACATGATTACTTTGGCCAAATATATGGCCAAGCAGCCCTATGTGGATGCTGACAGAATCGGTATTTATGGGTGGAGCTATGGCGGATTCATGGCTGCCAACGGCATTACCAAGGGAGCCGACGTCATCAATACTGCCGTTTCGGTGGCCCCAGTAACCAACTGGCGCTACTACGACAATGTCTACACCGAGCGTTTCATGCGCACGCCTCAAGAGAATCCTGAAGGCTATGATCTCAACTCGCCCGTTCACAACACGGCGATGATTAAGGGCAATTACCTGCTTTGCCACGGCAGTGGTGACGACAATGTTCATTACCAGAATGCCATGGAACTCATCAAGGCTATGGTTTCCAACGGCAAGCAATTTGATTTGATGATTTATCCCAACAAGAATCACGGCATTTATGGCACCTATGAATACGGCAGTGGTGAGAGCCGCATGCACCTGTTCAATACGATTGACAACTTCTTGTTTGAGCATTTGCTTGGAAAGTGATTCCTATGTGTTTCAAACGGTGTATGCCCGACAGCTTGCTGCCGGGCATACACCGTAATTAATGGCGCTTCGCGTATTTCTTTTTTACAATCTCGTATGAATTGCCTACCAATTCCCTTATGAGGTCATCATCGTGGCATTCTTTGATTCGTAAGCCCACCCAGTGCTTCGGACTCAGGTTGAAAGGACGGCAGAAACAATTGCGGCTTTCTAGCAAGTCGGGAATCCGCTCGGGCTGGCACTTCAACGATACCACATCGAAG
>JBGYWU010000070.1:0-26592 GCA_041842265.1 Candidatus Limimorpha sp.
CACCATCCATTGATATTCAATGGATTAAAACATCTTTCGCCGCAAACTTACATCGAACGTGCCGTGATGAAGGCCGTGAAGCACGACATCGCCCTAATCTCAATGCATACCAATCTCGACAACAGCTATTTGGGCGTGAGCCATGTGTTGTCGGAAAAATTGGGCCTGCAAAACAAGCAATTCTTACAGCCTTCTGCCACAGAACCTGAGTTTTGTGGAGCAGGCATGGTAGGCGAATTTGCCAAACCGATGGGGGAGACAGAGTTTTTGAATCTAGTGGCCGAAACCATCCACTCGCCTTGTCTGCGCCATTCCGCATTGACGGGCCGCAAAATCCGGAAAGTGGCCCTGTGTGGCGGTTCGGGTAGCCCGTTCATGGCTGCTGCCATGCGCTGCGGAGCCGATGCCTATCTTACCGCCGACATCAAATACCACGACTTTTTCGTCCCCGAGGGCAATATCCTTCTTGTTGACGGCGGGCATTTTGAGACCGAACAATTCACGAAAGAATTAATATATGGGCTGATTAGGAAAAAATTTCCTACATTTGCAGCCGAAATCGCGGAAACCAGGACAAATGCGGTTCATTATTTCGTAAAAAATTAGAAATCAAAAATATGGCAAAAAAAGTGAATCCCGAAGTTACTGAGGTTGAAGAAAAGACCGAAGTGAAAGAGGTCAAAAAGACCGTGAAAAAAACTGCCAAGAAGGTGGAAGAAGCCCCTGTGGTTGAGGAGCCTGTCGAGATCAAAGAGGTGAAAAAGACCGTGAAGAAGGTTGACAAGAAGGAGGAAGCTCCAAAGGCTGAGGAATCCAAGGCAAAAGAGGTCAAAAAAAACGCCAAGAAAACCGCTAAGGACGAAGAGGCTCCTTCGAAGGAAAAGGCCAATGAAGAGATTGTTGAGGTGAAAGAGGAAGCCAAAGAAGAACCCATCGTTGAAGAACAACCTGTCGAGGTAAGCGTTGAGCAGAAGTTGGTGGCTCTCTATACTTTGCAGCAGGTCGACTCTAAGATTGGCGAAATCCGCGCCTATCGGGGCAACCTGCCGCTTGAAATCCAGGATATGGAGGACGAAATCGCTGGTTTGGAGACCCGTGTCGCCAATTTCAAGGAAGATAGCAAGAAACATCAGAAAGACATCTCGGATTACAAGATCAAAATCAAAGAAACTGAAGCCCTGATTAAGAAATACGAGGAACAACAAAACAATGTACGCAATAACCGTGAGTATGATTCTTTGACAAAAGAGATTGAATATCAGCAACTTGATAACCAGTTGTCGGAAAAGCGTATTAAGGAAATCACAGCCAAAGACAATGAGGTGGCTACTAAGGTGGCCGAAGCACAAGCACGCCTTGCAGAGCTGAAGGTCGTGTTGGAAGAGAAAAAGGAAGAACTTCATTCGCTGGTGGAAGGTACCGAGAAGGAAGAGGAGCAACTGCTACAGCGTTCGGCCGAATGCGAAAAATTGGTGGAAGACCGTCTTTTGGTGGCTTACAAACGCATCCGTAAGAATGCCCGCAACGGTTTGGCCGTGGTCGGTATCTTCGATGAGGCTTGTGGTGGCTGCTTCAACCGTATTCCGCCCCAACACCAGCTTGACATTTGCACGCACAAGAAAATCATCGTTTGCGAGTATTGCGGACGCATTCTTGTTGACAAGGACATCATCTCTCAATACAACGTTTGATTTATTCCAGTTGGATTTCATATAAGGCTGCTCGTTTTGGGCAGCTTTTTTTCGTTTAGAATCGTACTTTGAGGGAGGCGGCCAGTAGGCTCTTGAACTGCTTTTGCTCAACTGGCTCAATGCCAAGCTCTCCTGGGTTGTAGAGGATGTGGTATGACTTCCCGTAGGTCAGCTCATGGGCGAAATCAAAGGTGGTGCCGAAGGCAATGGGTAAGCTGATACCGCATGACATTTTCTTGACACTGCCGCCCTTTTCGCCGAAACCGAAGGGGCTGCCGTAGTATCCCGCACCTACTCTAAGGTAGGAGTATCCCAACGACCATTCGCTGCCCACACGGAAGTTGAAAGTTTTCCCGAAGCTGCCTTTGATGTCTTCGTTGACGGCACTGTAGTCATAGTCGTTGGCCTTGAAACGCGCCGCACTGTAGTTGGTGTATTCCGCATCGAGGCTGATTATGCCCTGCTCACCTACTACGAAAGCCATGCAGCCCACCCATCTCAAGGGCTTGATGAAGGTGTATTCGTAAACCGAGTTAGGGCTGAGGCTTTTCCGTGTGACACCCTGGATTTGTGATTCGGTCTCGGTTTGCCAACTCTCGTCAAAGTTGTAGAGCGTAGGCGAGTGGAAAGCTATTCCGAGGCGGAACCATCGGTTGGCCTGGTATATGAGGCCTGCTTTCAGGTTGACACCCAATGCGTTGCTGTTGAGGTCTTCTTGGTAATGCCATTGGTCGAATCCCGTTTGGGTGCCTGAAACGTGGCTCTCTGACAGGGTTTTTGTACCCACCCGCTTGATGTGCGCCAAATTTGCGCTTATGCCTAAAAAGATTCTGTCGTAATAGTTGGCACTGCTTGCGAAGTACCATTCTTCCGAACGTCCCTCATAGTATTGTTCTTGACCTTGCCAGATGTTGCCTTGGGGTACTGGACTGCCGTAGTATTCTCCCTCTTCGGACGGGTAAAGGTCGATGAGATAGGTATTCCAGGCGGGGTAGATGTCGTAAGGGAAAGCGTCTTGGATCTCGAATTGCGAGTATCCGGCTATTTGGCTCAAATAGGAGTCGATTTTCGAGCTGCTGGGGTTGATGCCTTTGCTGAACGTATTCATGTTGAAGTCGTTGGTGCGGGTGAGGCCGACACCAAACTGGGTGAAACGCAGGGGGCGGAAATTGCTCCTTTGCTTCGTGCTGACATAGCCGATGTTGGGTACGGAAAAGCGTATCTTATTTGCCCTCTGGTCTGTCCCGTAATACTTGGACGAATGGTAGTTGTCCATCAGGCCGAGGGTGGTGGTAAATTCGCTACTTCGATAGACACCCATTCCCGCAGGGTTGATGCAGATGGAGGTCATGTCGCCGCCCACCGCCCCTAATGCGTTGCCCGCGCCTAAGGCCTTGGCTGTGCCTTGGTAGTAGGTTTGCGAAAACAGGCTGGCATCGTCGGCGCTTTGCGCGAATGCAGCGATGATGGACAAGAATGCTATGGCTGTGGTGAGTGTTTTCTTCATAGGAGGAGAGGATAAAAAAGACTACCTTTCATTTCAATCTGCAAAGGTAGTCTTTTATTCTCAAAATACGCCATTGGTCCTATATTTATCTTCTTCCGCTTCCTGAGTTGCGGCTGCTTGAACTTGAACTGCTCGACCGTGAGCCTCCTCCGCTGCTGTAGCTGCTGCCTGAGCTTGAAGATGAGCTGCTTCTGTTGTAGCTGCTTGATGAACTGCTTCTCGAAGATGACGGGACGCTTCTGTTGTAGCTGCCCGACGAGCTGCTTCTCGAAGATGACGAGCTGCTTCTGTTGTAGCTGCTGCTTGATGAGGAGTTTCTCGCTGGTGAGCTGCTCCTGTTGTAAGTGCCGTTTGAGGAGCTTGAGCCGCTGTTTCTATTATAGCTGCCGCTGTTGGAATTACTTCTGCTCGATGAGGATGAGCTCTGCGGGCGTACATATTCTGAACTGGAGCGCGACTGTCGACTGCTGTTGGGCGAAGTGTAGGTCTGACGTCCGCTGCTTTGGCTGCCGGCACGTGCGTTGCTTGAGCTTGATGGACGTTGCGTTGTAACTCCGTTGGTCGTGCGGCTGCTGCTGCCTGTGGTAGGCCTGTTGCTCATGGTGGGACGGCTCGTGTTGATTCGGCTTGAGCTGTTGCCCACTCCCACTCGACCCGAAGAAGAACCTCCGGTGGATTGGGGGCGGACTGACGCGCTGCCTCCGGTTGGGAGGCTGTTGCGACCGCTATTGTTCAATGTGCGGCTCATGGAGCCGGAAGTGCTGCCGTGTCTGACACTGGCCACATAGTTGCCAAAGCTGCTGTTGCCGCTATTATAATTTCCGCCGCTGTGGTGTCCATGCCAATGGGGATGGTGCCAGTAGTGGTTGTGATACCCCCAATCGTAGGCCCAGTAGGGGCTGTTCCAATAGGAGTAGGAATACCACGCATACCCCCAGTAGGAGTATGGATACCATGAGTAGCCCCAATAAGGATCCCAACCCCAATAGGTCCTCCAATAGGGACGATAGCTCCAACCTACGTAAACATTCGGATAGTAATCCCAATAGAAGGGGTCATAACTGTTCACGTAAACATAGGTGTTTCCCCCGCCGGTGTAATAGTCGTCATAATAGTCTCGCGAAGAGGAGGCTTGCGTGCCGAAACGCTTGATGCGCGTGGCAAAGTCGGCATCGTAATACGTCTCTGTGGTGGTGTATACCACACCGTTGGTGTCGGTTACCGTCTCCGTGGTCTGATATACCGGGTCGGCGTCGCTGACATAATTTTTGCTGTCGGAATAGTAGGATTGATAGTCGTATTCGGAGTTGCTAATGCTGCTCGGACTCACATGCGAGCCGTTGACGGTAGCCGCCTGACCGATCGTGTTGCCATAAGGCGAATAGTAAGTGTCGTCTTTGGCGGTCTGGCGGTTCGCCGTGCAGCTGACAAAGGCCATTAAGGCGATAATCGGTATGATTCTTATTGTTTTCATTGCATTAGGTGTTTATTTCTTTGTCTATTCTATGGGATTTTTCACCAAAATTGATACAAATTTCATACCAAAATCTAGGTTTATTATCTTGAAAGGACAAATTATTCCAATTTGATGACTTGGCCATCGCCGCTACAGTATTTGACAATCTGCGGGCTGCCTTTATAATACACGTTTCCAATGCTATAGAGCCATACGGTGAGCTTGGTGCGGGCCCAAACGTAGGCATCGTTGGTGGATTGTGATTGTACCCTGACGAAGTTGGAGTGAAGGTTTTCGGCGTGAACCACTCCATAGCTTCGCATGATGATTTCGGAGTATGATGCTTTGCCTTTCAAAGTAACTTGTGAGGTGCCATTTCTGAAGTTGTTTTTCACCACATTGCAGTCTATGCTCAGGTCGATGTCACCGCTGCCTTCGTTAATGTTCAGGTCGAAAATTCTGATAATAGAGGTTTCGACGTTCCAAACGGTGTCGATACCTGTCTCTGTTGTGTCTATACTTACCCCAATCGTGTCGATGCTCTTTTCAATCATTCCTTTGATGGAATCGAGACTTTTCAAGGTTCCAATTGAGGCAAAATCGATTTGGCGCAAGCTGTCGAAATAGACGGTCAGGTCGATACTGTAGTCGTAACTGCGCAACCAGTTGAGATCGTTTTCGTTGCGTATGGTTAGGGTGTCGCCGTTTACCTCGGTGATGACTTTCTCGATGAGGTTCTCGGGACAAGTCAGCTCCAAATGTGGTCGATTGCTTTGTACTAAATTGACATTCACGTTGTTATACATCGAAATCGATGAAAAAGGACGGTCTAATTCGCGCTGCACGGTGACAGGCGTCCCATTGTTGAAGAGCTTGTCTATCTTGCTGCACGAGGTAGTCGTCAGGCTAGCGAGGAAAAATAGGATTGCGATAGCGTTTCTTTTCATATCGTGGCAAGTAGTATTTATGTTGGACATGGTAGCCAATGCCAATGCTGATGAAATCGGCCTTGATGTCGTATGTGGTAAAGGCTAGCGTGGCAAACAGGTTCTCGTTGAAGTAGTAACGCGCCGCCACCTTCTGGTAAAACAGCATTCCGAAGGCCGACGAGTTAAGGAGCGCATTGTTGCGCAACCCGATGTTGAACATGAAGCTGGTGCGGTCGAACAGCACTTCGTAGGAGAGCAGGAAACCGGGCTTCAGATACATGTCCCAGTCGGGCTTGGTGATTTTGTCGGAATAGTCGTAAACCAGCTCAAGTCCGAGGCCCAGACGGTCGCGCTCGGAGAATTGAAACATGAAGTTGGCTGCCAAATCGTGGACGAAGAAGTATTGGTGTGCGCCGTATTGCCGGCTCATGTCCTTGAAGCCGAGGGTGTATTGGTAATCGGTGACAAAATGCTGCTTGCCGTCGAACTCGAAGAAGTAGTTTTTGGGGCGCAACCGCTTGTCGATGTGTGTTTTGGGTGGCGCCAGATACCAAGACAGTCCGGTAGCCACGCTGAAAATGTTAATGCCCATGTTGGGTGAGCGGGTGGCACCATTCGAGAAATGGGTTAGACCGGCAGAGTTTGCCCAATAGAGGCGGTCGACAATGCGCTGACGGTATTCGAACGACAGGTTGATGGCAGCGTTCACATGCGAGCCGATGGCATAGTTGTGGTAGTTCTCCTTCGGATCAAACTTATTGGTGAGATAGGCAATTCCCACGCCCAACTTGAAAGTCAGCTTGCTGTGGATGCCTGGTATGATGGGGAAGTTGATGAAAGGGTATAGGGCGAACACTTTGCCCAATTCCGCAGAGATGCTGTCGTTGCCGAAGCCCGAATAATAGAAGGTGAACCCAATGGAAGGGTAGTTGTGCAGCACCTCCCAACGGTGCTCGCCGTAGGTGTTGCGGTGCAGTGAAAATTCGTATGCGGGGGTGTGCCGGCTGTAACGGCCTAGAGCGGAATGGTATTCGTTGTTTTGGAAATACATGTAGCCGTAATGTGCCCGAGCCTCCACTTCATAGTTGCGGTGGCTCAGTTGGGCTTTCGCAGTCTCACCTATTAATAATATGGTGAGCAGGAAAAAAAGAGTATGACGTTTTGGCTCTTTCATATATTGGCCTGCAAAAATACGAAAAACTATGATGATGCTGTGTTTTCATAGGGCCTACTCTGTCGCGAATCAACATTATTACTTACTTTTGCACCCCAAAAGCAGAACATATTATGGACGAAAGACTACAAGCTTTCAAGCGTTTGTTGGACATCATGGATGCCGTGCGCCAAGGCTGCCCGTGGGATAGCACCCAGACCATCCAAAGCCTGCGCCATCTCACCATCGAAGAGACCTACGAACTCAGCCAAGCCATCCTCAACGAAGACTTCAATGAAGTGAAGAAAGAACTTGGCGACCTCATGCTTCATATCGTCTTCTATTCAAAGATAGGGCAGGAGCAAGGCGCTTTTGGCATCACAGACGTGCTCAACGGCATTTGCGATAAGATGGTTGTGCGCCATCCACATATCTTTGGAGACGAGCATGTTGATGATGTCAATCAGGTGGAACAGAATTGGGAAAAAATCAAATTGGAACGCGAACACAACCACAGTGTGTTGGGCGGTGTGCCCGCAGGTCTGCCTTCCTTGCTGAAGGCCTACCGTATGCACCAAAAGACGGCGGGCGTGGGCTTCCGTTGGCCCAGTGCCGAACAAGCTTGGCAGAAGGTGGAGGAGGAGAAGACCGAACTCTTTGCCGAATTGCAAAAGCCTGACAACACGGCACGCATTGAGGAGGAATACGGCGACACGCTCTTCGCTCTGGCGGCTTACGGCATCTACATCGGCGTGAACCCCGACGATGCCTTGGAAAAGACCGACAAGAAATTCCGTGAGCGTTTCGCCATTGTGGAGCAGCGTGCTCGCGAGCAAGGCAAAGGCGTGCAACATCTTGGCCTTGATGAGATGGTTGCTTATTGGAAAGAAGCGAAAAAGATTGTGCCATAGCTGCAAAAAATCCGATTTTGCACTTGCGCATTTCATTTTTTAGTTATATTTGCAGCGCATTATGCCCTTGTTGAATGAACACTTAATCCATATTATTAACCAAAATCTCAATCAAATGAAAAAAGTATCTTTACTTTCAATGATTGCCGCCTTTGTGTTTGGCGGTAATCTGATGGCTCAAGAGCCACAAACTCTGATCAGCGATCAGTTTGAGGAGTACACTGTAGGCAACAAGATAGCTGTTGAGGCTAATGCTGCCGGACACAACTGGTGGACTACATGGAGCAACGCTCCGGGTAGCGCCGAAGACGGTGTTGTTGCTGAATACAATGGCACCAAGTGCGGATACCTCACTTTTGGTGTCGACCAAGTCCTTCTCCTTGGCGACGAACAAAGTGGTATCTATGACCTCGAGTTCGATATCCTCGTCCCCGAAGGCAAGAACGGCTATTTCAACATCCTGCACGAGTTTGCGGGTGCAGGCAGTACCTGGGCTTTGGAAAGCTATCTTCACATGTCAGGCAACAACCAGCATTCTCCTGGCACTGGCGTGATTCATGCCGGTGGTACCAATGCAGCCACCTTTACCTGCGTTTATGACGCGTGGATGCACTTCCGCCTCCATGTCGATACCGACAACGATGAGGCCGAGTACTACTACACCGCCCCGGGCGAAAGTGAGGTGATGATTCACTCTTGGCGGTGGAGTTTGAACAGTCAGGGCAGTGCCACTGTAGGCAGAAAATTGGCTGCTATGGACTTCTACCCGCCGCAGAATGCCAGCAACTCAATGTACTATCTCGACAATTTCAGTTTCATCAAGCTCAGCGGTGAATCCGTCGCTCATCTCACCTTTGATCCTGAAAGCATCACGGCAGGAGTTGAGGTCGACGAGACGACTTCTGCTACACTGAACATCTCCAATGCCGAAGGTACCACGATGGCCGAATGGTTAGGCTGGATCGACTATGGTGAAAGCCAGAGTGGCACTGCTGCTCAAAGCCTCAACTATGACATTGAACCAGGCAACAGCACCGGTTTTATCGGTTACAATATTGAAAACGCGATGCTTTTCGAAGTGGGAGCTATGTATCCTGCAGCTTCTTACGGTGGTGTTGCAATGGGAACCAAAATTATCAGCGCCCAGTATTATTTGGGTGTGGATCAACAAGGAGCCAATGGCCTTGTGCCCAATACCCCATTGACTCTCCGTGTCTATCAGCAAGGCATGTTTGGTCAACCGGGTGAAGTGTTGGCTGAAAAGGAGATTCCTGCCGGTCAGATTGTGTCTGATGGTTGGAATATTGTGACTTTTGATGAGCCTGTTGTCTTGTCGGGTTATGATGTTTGGGTGACTGCCGAATTCACCCATGCTGTAGGAGGCTTTCCTTTAGTTATGGATGGTCAACCCCATTCGCCTTTCGGAGATTTTTACCGTACAAATGGTGGCGGTGCTTTCACTCACGTGAATCAAGAAGGTGGCGAGGAGCGCGGCAACTTCCATATCCGTTTGACCTGTCAAGGCGATCCTGTTCTCGGTGCTTGGGCTACAATGAGCAAGCCTGACGGATCTATAGCCATAGGCCAGAGCGACCAGGTGACGATTACCTTGAACGCCATCGGCCTGAATGATAACACGGCCTATCACGCCCATGTGCAACTTCGCACCAACGATCCCGGCAATGCCGAAGTGTCCATCCCGATTACATTGAATGTCGGAGAAGTAAGCATCCAAGAGACAGTTGAACAACTGGCCAGCATTTATCCCAACCCCGCCACCTCCAGCGTCACCCTTGAAGGCGAGAACCTGAACAGCGTGGCCATCTACAATATGGCCGGCCAACTCGTCCGTGTTGAGAGACTTGGCGGTCTGAGCAACACTCTCGTCCTCGACCTTGAGGCCGGCGTGTATTTCTTCAGCGTGTACGACAACGTTGGCAACAACGGTGTGCAGCGCGTTGTCATCACCAAGTAATCTTTCTTTGGGAAAACTGAAAAAACCGCTCCTTTCGGGGCGGTTTTTTTATGTCTGCACTTGCCGTCGTTTCGACTATTTCCCTTTTGAGATGGGATTAGGGGGCAATTCGCGGCAATGCGGGTCTTGGTCCTGTGCTTTGCGGACATCCTCGCTATTTTGGGAGCGCAGGGTCCATCAATATTATTTTGTCAATTCCGCCATTATAATTCCTCCGGCCACAGCCGCATTCAACGATTCGGTCATGCTGCCGCCACTGCGCGGAATGGTGACAGGTCTGATGATGTATGGCAGCACCTCCATCCTGATGCCGTGCGACTCGCTTCCGACGACAACAACACCCTCTGGTTTTTCTCTCATTTGGAACAGGTTCTCCCCCTCCAACAAGGCACCATACACTGTCTTGCCTTCGCTTCTCGCTTGGCAGAGATAGGAGGCTAAGTCCGTCTTCCACAGTTTTATCCTAAAAAGTGATCCCATGGTGGCCTGCACCGTCTTGGGATTCCACGGTTCCACGCAATCCAGGCTGCACACCACATCCCGAATGCCGAACCATTCGGCCGTACGGATGAGGGTACCCATGTTGCCTGGGTTGGCGATACCGTCCAAGGCCAGGATGAAGCGTGACAGGGGCTGGATTTCGCCTTGTTGAGGGATCCTCACCACGGCCAGAATGCCGGGAGGTGTGTCCTGTCCGCTCATTTGTTTCATCTGCATTTCGCTGACGGCCTCGGCATTGGCAAAAGTAGGATTTGCACTGAGGAAAGCTTCGGTGGAGTAGAGTCCCATCGTCTCGAAATCAGAACGGAGCAGTTCTTCCACCATTTTTCGGCCTTCTACAACGAAAAGTCCCAGCTCTTTTCTGAATTTCTGCTGCTGTAGGGAAGATATTTGCTTGATAATGTTCTTGGTAATCATTTTGAATTGATAAATGAAAGAGACAATAACATGAAAAGTAGTCCTAGCGGCCAAAAATACAAAAAAAGGCTGCCCCGACGATGGGACAGCCACACAAAATTATGAAAAAGTCTATCTATTATTTATTCGGCGAAAACGTTGAAATCAATATCAACGGCCACTTCTTTGTGAAGTTTGATTTTGGCGGTGTAGTCGCCAACTTCCTTGATGGCTTCTTCGTTAAGGACGATGTGCTTGCGGTCCACTTCAATGCCGGTGGCTTCCTTGATGGCGTTGGCAATCATGATGGTGTTGACCGATCCGAAAATCTTGCCCGTGGCGGCAGCCTTGGCTGGGATTTGCAGTTTCAGGCCTTCCAAAGCATTGGCCTTCTGTGTGGCTTCGTCCTTGATTTTTTGCTCCTTATGGGCCTGCTGGCGCATTTCTTCAGCCAAAATTTTGCGGTTGCGCTCGGTGGCGAGAATGGCCATTCCCTTAGGGATGAGATAGTTGCGGCCGTAGCCGGGATTCACGGTAACGATGTCGTTCTTGTATCCTAAGTTGTTGACGTCTTGTTTCAGAATGATATCCATGTCTTTTTCTCCTTCAAATTATTTCAAACAATCTGCTACAAATGGCATCAGGGCGAGGTGGCGGGCACGTTTGACGGCTTGGGCAACCTTGCGCTGGTATTTCATGGAAGTGCCGGTGATGCGGCGGGGCAGGATTTTCCCCTGCTCGTTGACGAATTTCAGCAAGAAGTCGGCATCTTTGTAATCGATATACTTGATGCGGTTCTTCTTGAAGCGGCAGTATTTCTTTCTTTTGGTATCGACTGCTATGGGAGTCAGATATTTGATGTCGTTGTTGTTGTTCACTTGTGCCATTTTTCTTCTTTTTTAGTTGTTCAATATTAGGCTTGGGCCTCAGCGGCGGCTTCGGCTTTCTTGCTGCGTTTCTTCTCGTTGTAGGCAACGGCGTGCTTGTCGAGCTTCACGGTGAGGAAACGGAGAACGCGTTCGTCGCGCTTCAGTTCGGTTTCGACATCGGCGATTACATCGCCCTCGGCCTTGTACTCAATGAGTTGGTAAAAGCCTGTGGACTTCTTCTGGATGGGATAGGCAAGCTTGCGCATGCCCCAGTTCTCCTCATGAACAATCTCTGCACCATTATTGGTCAGCTGATCTTCATACTTCTTTACCGCTTCCTTCATCTGTTCGTCAGACAAAACGGGAGTTAAAATGAAAACGGTTTCGTACTGATTCATAACTAATAACTGTTTGATTATTAAATGGTTAATTTGTAGTAGTTGTGTTGTTGTTTGTGGGTGCAAAAATAGGAGTTTTTTCTTAATCCACAACAATTTGCGCGAAAAATATTTCTCTCTCAATAAGTGTATTTCTCCAAATGGCATGAGTGGCTGTTGTGGGCATGTTACTGACTGGTGCCAATTCTTCGATATTCATGCGGGCTAGCTCATGTCGCGTCGGTTGAGGATGTTGCAGAAATGTCTATGGGTTGCGTTGGGAGCTCTCTATGGCTTCAACATTTTTTCTATCATAAACTCTGCCGCATGGCCGTCGCCGAAAATTGCGGGGAACGCGGTCGGCGGGTTGTCCATGAAATGTTGCCAAGCCTGAATGATGCGGTTCTCGTCGGCGTCGGCGAGGATGGCGTTGCCGGTCTTTACGACCTCTACCCATTCGGTTTCTGGCCTCAGGATGATGCAGGGTTTTTGGAAGAAATAGGCCTCTTTCTGCACGCCCCCCGAATCGGTCATGATGAGCTGGGCATGACGTTCCAAAGTGATCATCTCCAAGAAAGAAACGGGTGGGATGAGGCGGATGTTTTGCGAAGCGGCAAGATGTTTTTGTAATTTTTCCTTGAGGTTGGTTTTCAGGAGTTTGTCCGTTCTTGGATGCAGGGGCAACACGACTTGACGTGTTTCAGAAAGATGGATGAGCGCATCGAAGATGGCGTTGAGCCGTTGGGGATGGTCGGTGTTGCTGTCGCGGTGGATGGTGGCTAATATGAACGGATTGGCTTTCAGTCCCATTCGTTGTATGATGCCTGTCTTTTCTTCGGAGATTTCTGCGAAGTGCAAGCTGTTGTCGTACATGATGTCGCCGCAGTGGTAAACCTTAGGGTTGTCAATGGTGTAGGGACCGTCATTGTCTATGGGGAAGCCTTCTCGTTTGAGGTTGTCCAGTCCTGCAAGGGTGGGCGTGAAGAGAAGGGTGGAACAGTGGTCGCATACGATGCGGTTGATTTCTTCAGGCATGTACTTGTTGAACGAACGCAGCCCCGCTTCGATGTGAGCGATGGGCACGTGAATTTTGCATGCGGCCACGGCTCCAGCGAGGGTGGAGTTGGTGTCGCCATACAGTACGATGAAACTGGGTTGTTCCTTTATTAATAAGGCTTCGATGCCTTCAGTCATGCGTGCGGTCTGCACGCCGTGCGGGGCGGATCCAACATGGAGGTTGTAATCGGGACGCGGGATTTGTAATTCGTCGAAGAACACCTGCGACATGTTGTTGTCGTAGTGTTGTCCTGTATGTACGATGACTTCCTGGATTTTGTCCGCGTAATGGTTGCTGATGGCGCGGCTGAGGGCTGCGGCCTTGATGATTTGGGGACGTGCCCCGATGATGGTGACGAGTTTCATGGGTGTGCTGTTTTCATTAGATCATTTCTCCTTGGTCTCGGAAGCTGTAATAGCGTTCGTTGCCTATGATGACATGGTCGAGCACGGCAATGTCGAGCAGTTTGCCCGCGGCAGCCAGCTTTTTGGTCAGATGACGGTCATCCTCGCTGGGTCTCGGGTTGCCTGAGGGGTGGTTGTGTCCCAAAATAATGCAGGTGGCTCCGAGATTCAAGGCGTTTTTGAAGATGATTTTGGGGTCGGCGATGACACAGGTAGTGCCGCCGTTGCTGATGCATTCCACCTTGAGTGCGTGGCTGCTTTGGTTGAGGTACATGACAAGGAAATGTTCTTGTCGCATGTCGTCGATGTAGGGAAGAAATCGCTCAAAGCTGTCTTTCGAGTTTCTCACCTCGGCGGGCACGTTGGCTTCGGCGGCACGACGGCGTTTGCCGAGTTCGAGGGCCGCCATGATGGTGATGGCTTTGGCTTCGCCTATGCCCTTGTGCCGCATCAGGTCGTCCACGGTCAGGTTGGATAGTGCGATGAGGTTGTTGTCGACACTGTCTAAGATGGAGCGCGACACCTCCACTGCTGATTTTCCAATGTTGCCCGTGCGCAGCAATATGGCCAGCAATTCTGCGTTGCTGAGGGCGGCTTTGCCTTTGGCCATCATTTTTTCGCGAGGCTGGTCATCGGCCGCCCATTCCTTGATGGATTTCTTCTCGATCATGACTGGGTGTTTGGGGCTGTAAAGATAGGTGTTTTCGGCTTACCTCAACCAAAAAAGCCTCTCCCACTATCTATGTAGAAGAGGCACCAACATGTATGAATAAAACTTCCAATTATGCCAATTTCGCCGTGAATTTCGACAGCTTCGACTTCAGGTTGGCGGCTTTGTTCTTATGGATGATGCCACGTTTGGCGACCTTGTCGATGATGGAGTACAGCGTTGGGAGCTGGCTCTCAGCCGTTGACTTGTCGGTTAAAGCCCTGAATTTCTTGACTTCGTTGCGCATGTTCTTTGCGTAGTAACGGTTGTGCAAGCGTTTTTTCTCTGTCTGACGGATTCTCTTGATTGCATCTTTGTGATTTGCCATATCTCTTATTCCTTTTTGCTTTATGTCTACTTAATTTGGGCTGCAAAATTACAACTTTTCTCCGAATTAAGTCTCAAAAAGATGAAATTTTTTCGTTGTTGTTCTTAATTTGCTGGTATTCCATCAAATGCCATCTTTCCCTCATCGCTTTGATTTAGGATATTATCCAGCTTTATATTAATAAAGGTGTTTTGCTCCAGACCTTTCGCTTTGAAGATGACGGGTATGTAATTCTCGCCATAGCCTCTCGCCATGCCCTTGCTGTCAATGCGTTCAACAAGCATCCGCTGTGTTTTGCCTCGCATCCTTTCAAAATACTTGATTTTGTTTTCCAACGAAATCTGCCGCATCACCTCGCTGCGTTTGGTTTTCACTTTCTCTGGCACCTGGTCTGACATAGAGGCTGCCTTGGTGCCGGTACGCATGGAATATTTGAAAGTGTGGATGTGGCTGAATCCGATTTCTTTTGCGAAGTCGCAGCTTTCGTTGAAGGCCTGTTCGGTTTCCCCGGGGAAGCCTACGATGATGTCGGTGGTGAAGTTGAAATCGGGGCAGAAATTATTGATACGCTCGCACATGTTTCGGAACTGTGCTACGGTGTAGAAACGGTGCATCCGTTTCAACGTGTTGTCTGACCCGCTTTGCAGGCAGATGTGCATGTGAGGTGCGAGTTTCTTGTGTTGGAACAGGGTGAGGAACCGGTCGCTGAATTGGTCGGGCTCGATGGAGGAGACTCGCACACGGAAGTCGCCCCCAATCTCCAAGATGTTCTCCACAAGTTGGTCGAATCCCATCCCTTCGTGTTGGTAGCGCCCCATGTTGACTCCGGTTAACACGATTTCCTTGAAGCCATGTTCGACTACTTCACGCACATTATGGTAAATGTCGTTGGCAGGTCTGCTCGTGGCATGTCCCCGCACCATGGGAATGATACAAAAGGAGCAGAAGTTGTTGCACCCGTCGTGTATTTTGATGAGGCTGCGCGTGTGGAAGGTGTCAAAGGCGGGATGGTAGTCGAAAAGGTTGCGGTCGTATCCTTCGGGGTCGCTGTGACCGGTTCGAAAATGCTCGTCGATAATGTCAAATAGTGCAGTTTTGCGTTCATTGTCAATGACATAGTCGGCTATTCCGGACTCCAGTAAATCTTCTTTTCTGTGGTTGACCATACAGCCGGTAACCGCGATTAATGCCTCAGGATGATTCCTTCGGATTTGCCGTAGTACTTGTCGGCATTTCTGGTCGCTAGTGTTTGTGACGGTGCAGGTATTCACCACGAAAACATCGGCATGGGCATCGCTCTCGGCAATGACATAGCCGGCCGCCTTGAAGCGCGAAGCCAAGGCATCGGTTTCATATAGGTTGACGCGGCATCCCAGGGTTTTAAATGCGACTTTCATTATTCTCCTTGCTCTTTGAAACGGCTCTTCGATTGGCTTTTGGAACTAAATGACGGATGTAAAGTTCGTCGAGCTTGTCGAAAAGTCGATATGTGTTCATTCAAACAGCTTCCCTTCGATTGACAATGGCGAAGCCGAAATAACTCTCACTTTCACAATTTGCCCAATGAGGTTAGTGTCTTTGGAAGCGAAACGGATGACGATCTTTCCTTCCGTGTGACCGGCAAGGTAACCGTTTTTGCGGTCGTGGGTCTCCACAAGCATCTTAACAGTTTTCCCGACAAGGCCTTGGTTGTAAACAAGGCTGTGTTTCATCAGTTCCTCGGTGAGGCGGTGGTATCGCTCGCGTTTCACTTCCTTGGGCACATCGTCTTCCCATTGCGACGCCACGGCACCTGGACGGACACTGTATTGCGCGATGAAAGCCATGTTGTATTTGAACTCTTCCATGGCCTTGCGCGTGTTCTCAAATTCCTCCTCGGTCTCATGGGTGAAGCCTACGATGATGTCGGTGAAGATAGTGGCTGTTGGTAGCAATCTTCTGATTGTATGTATGATATTTCGATAGGTTTCCATGTTGTGGTGCCGGTTCATGCGTTGCAGCATGTTGTTGTCGCCTGACTGGATGGGAATGTGAATTTGCTTGCCGAGACAGTCGTATTGTGCCATCACTTCTATGACTTCGTCTTTCATGTCGCGGGGGTGTGGCGCTGTATAATAAACCCAAAATTCTTTGCCCGAGGCTTTTCCGAACTCGCCCACACGTCGCAGAAGTTCTGAAAAGTCAATTTCTTGGCCTTTCTTGTCGAGGCCGTAGGAGTTGACGTTCTGCCCGAGCAAGGTGATGCTCTTGTAGCCTTTTTCAACGAGGTCTTTCAGCTCTGACAGGATTTCTTCTGAGGGGCGCGACACTTCACGGCCGCGGGTGTAGGGTACTGCACAGTAGGTGCAGAATTTGTTGCAGCCGTTCTGGATGGGGATGAAGGCTTCGAAATTGGAGGTCTGCGTTGGAGTGATGGCCCAAAACTTGTCCATGTTGGCTGATGGGTTGATGACGTCATCTTTGTGGAATAAGGGTGCCAAAGGCCGTACAATAGGTTGTTTTTCAATCTCTTCTCCGTAATGAAGCGAAGCGGGTGTGACGATGCCGTATTGCCGTATCATTTCGGGCAAGCCGGGCAACTCGTTCATCGCAAACACGAGGTCGAAGAGCTTGAGGAAACGCAGCCGGTCGGCGGGCAAGATGCATCCCGACACGAAAGTGATTACGCTTCGCCGATTTTTCATGGCGTTCCATTTTTCGATGCGGCCATACACCTTGTCGATGCTTTTCTGGCGCACCGAACAGGCGATGATGCCCAGGAAGGCGGCTTGTGTTTCGTCGGCAGTCTCCATAAAGCCCATGCTGTTGAGCACTGTACGCAGACGTTCCGTGTCGCTCAAGTTCATCTGACAGCCTAAGGGGAGGAGGTAGTATTTCATTGGGTAATCAGTTGATATTGTCGGTCAATGGTGTTCGTGACTTGAATCGGGTCGCAAAGGTACGGCTTTTTTTTCAGCCGTATATCAGCCGCACAATGTCCTGAATGATTTCATTGTCTGCATCGGTATCAGGCACTTGACGTGTACTGGCTCCTCTGAGGATCTGCTCTGATTTGGAAATGCTTTCTGTGTCAAGGCAGTCGGATGCGATTTGAATGTCGGTGATGACGGATTGCTTCTCATCGATGTGCAGTGATATGTCAACACCGCCCCAAGGGAAACGGGTTTTCTTTGTGGTCTTGAAATGCTGCCAACGGCCGAAAAGGAAGTCGTAGGAAGAGATTTCCTCTTTAATGGCTTGCAATTCGGGATTGTCTGTCAGGGTTTCAAAATCAACCCTTGTTGCCTTTTCACCGTATACCTTCTGAAAAGAGTCGATCAAGGGTTGTTTGATGTTCTCTGAGGTCAGGCTGGGGACAAGCTCGCTGAGGTTGACAATACGGCTGCTGACGCTGCTGACACCGTGTTTTGTCAGTTTTGCCTTGTCGACGGTAAGGTAACGCTGCATCATGGTTCCGTCTGTCTTGATGAGGATGGTGCCGTGGTGCAAGTCATTTCTTTGTCCTTTCGCGAAGGCGTTGCCGCTGAACTTGCGCCCTTGGCAGGTGAGGTCGTTGCGGCCTGAGACTTCGGTCGCCAAGCCGATGGACAGGAGAGCGTCTTGAATGACGGAGAGTTGTTTTTTCACGTCATAAAGCGACTTGTCGGCGATGAACGAAAAATTGATGTTGCCAAGGTCGTGATAGACGGCGCCTCCACCTGTGCCCCGGCGCATGAGGTAGCCGCCGTCGTCGAGGACTTGCTGCACATCGCATTCCGCGAAGGGGTTTTGGTTGTAGCCGATGACTACCGTCCGTTCGTTTTTCCAAAGGTAGAGGGTAATGATGTCTTCCTCTTGACGTTCAGTCAGATATTGCTCTGCTGCCCGATTGAGGAATGGGTTGTACTGTGGACTGATGATAACTTGTAGTTTGCTCATGACTTTCTGTTGATGAACCTTTTATGATTTTTGGTAAAAAAGGAGGACAGGGCAACCGTATGGTTGCCCTGTCCTCCTTTCAGTGGATTTATTTGATGTTGGGTTCCTCCAAGCCGAGATGCTTCTTTTTGTCAACGGCTTTCAGGATGATGCCGATAATGAGCGCGGCGATACCGAGGCAAGCCAGCATGACCAGCGGCCAACGATAGTTGAGGGCCAAGGGGTCGGTGACACCCGGGTTGGTGTTTTCCAGCACTTTGCCGATGAGTAGAGGGAACAGCCACAAACCGATGTTCTGGATCCAGAAAATCAGGGCGTAGGCCGAACCGATAATCTTTTCGTCAACCAACTTGGGCACGCTGGGCCACAAGGCGGCGGGAACAAGCGAGAAGGATGCTCCCAGCACCAAGATGGTCACGTAAGCCACTACGACACCGCCTATGGCACTGCCTTTGGTCATTGGCAGGATGAAGGCGAATGTGAGATGGCAGAGGATGAGCAGCAATGAGCCAATCATCAGCATGGAAGCGGCTTTGCCCTTGGTATCGACGTAGTTGCCGAGGATGGGCGTGATGGCCACGGCCAACAGCGGGAATACAGCGAAAATGGTTTCGGCAGTGCCACGCATATAGCCCATATAGCAGTAAACCACCAGAGCGACAACGGCGACAGCCATCAGACCGAACTTCAGGCCTTTCTTCTTCGAAAAGTTGCTGGCGAAAGAGCAGACGGCAACCAAAAGCATGATGATGTATTGAACGATGGTGACACTGTCGCCTGCCCAGAACGAGCCCGCTTCGGGGACTGTCAGGGTCAGGTTGCATTGCAGCATATTGACGGCATATTTCTGGAACGGGAAGATGGCCGAATAGTAAAGCACACAGAGCAAGGCCACCAACCAGAAGCCGAGACTCGACAGAATCTTGCCGAGGTCCGACAACTTGAACGGATCGTCTTTCTCTTCGGCTTCGCCGGTTTGGGTGTCAAGTTTCTTGTCCATGAAGAAATAGACGATGAACATGATAAGGGCGATGCACAATAGCACCACGCCGAAGGCCACGGAGCGGCTTACATTGACACTTCCTCCAAGTTTGGCGAAATAGGGCGAGAAAATCATACAAGTGGCCACGCCGAGACGGGCCAAAGCCATCTCCGAACCCATAGCGAGAGCTGTTTCACGACCTTTGAACCATTTCACAATACCGCGCGAAACAGTAATACCCGCCATTTCCACGCCGCAACCAAACAGCATGAAACCTAAGGCAGCTAATTTGGCCGAGGCTGGCATGCCTCTATAGAATGGCGAAACGCCTAACTCGTCGAAAACGGGGATGTAGTTCAGGTTGTTGTTGAACCAGGTCTCAAGACTGCTGCCGGCAAAGGAATCGTCAATGGCGTAATACTTGACGAGGCCGCCAACGAGCATTACGGTACCCGAAAGAAGGGCGGTGAATCGCACGCCCATCTTGTCAAGGATGATACCGGCGAAGATGAGAAAGAACACAAAGACATTCAGGAAAGTCTCCGAGCCTTGCATGGTACCGAAAGCGAGACTGTCCCAACCGCGTTCGGTTTGCATCAAGTCCTTGATCGGTGAAAGGATGTCCATGAAAATGTAACTGCAAAACATGGCCAAGGCCAGGAGCAACAAGGCAATCCAACGCATGGTAGGGTTGTCTCTCAGTGTCATTTTTTCTGTCATAACGTAAATTATTATTGTTTAAGATTAAAGATTCAAGACGTAATGTTTTGCCTATGGCTTAGGCTCCATTGTTTATGGCTGCACTCTTTGAGGAGTTTGCAGAGGGTGTCCGCAGCAGCGTCCTGGGATGAGGCGGGTCATGGGCTTATGAGTCAATATCATTCAGGTATTTGAACGATTTCTTTCTTGTAGCCTTTCAGCACTGCCTTGGCCATGTTGGCCACATCGTCGGAGGTAATGCCGTTGATGACTTCATTGTAATCCAGCATCGGGTTGTGTTTGTCACGCTCCACGCTTTGTATGCAGTTCATCCAATAGCGGTTGCTTTCCATGTCTTCGCCGTGCTTCTTGATGAGGAATTCTTTCACTTTCTTCAGGTCTTCAGGGCGCGGGCCGTTGCTGGCCACGTTTTGCAACTCGGCTGTGGCGATGCCCATGAGCTTCTCGTACACGTCCTTGTTGGTTTCGAAGGCGATGAGGAACATGAAGGTTCCTTTAGGCCTGATGCTCAAGTTGCCGCTTACGCCAACACCATAAGTGCCGCCTTCGTCCTCGCGGATTTTCTCGGTGTAAACGATGTCCATCACGTCATTCAAAACACGCATGGTCAGTTGGTTTTTGTGGCTGAATTCCATGTCGCCGTTATAGACCATATAGCAGCTGACCTTGGGGTTCTCCATGGCTTTGGTATAATGGTTGTTGACATCCTTGTCTGTGATGGCGGGTATTTTGTCAGTCCAAGTTTCATCATTCTTCTTTGTCTTTAGTGATCCGATGTATTGCTCAATCATCGGTTCAAAGGTTTCGGGGTTGATGTTGCCCACGAAAGTGAAGACGAAGTTGTTGGCGTCCTCGAAACGGCCGGCATAGAGTTTCATTGCCTTGTCGTAGTCAATCTTGTCGTAGTCTTCGGCTTTCATGCGCTTGATGAGAGGGTGATTGTCGTACAAGGCAAACATGAGGCTGTCGCGGAAGGCGGTGTTCGGGTCTGATTCAGCATTGGCAACCAAGGACTTGGAGCGGGTAATGTAGGATTGGAAGGCTTCCTTGTCGCTGCGGAGGCTGTTGAAATACAGATATGTGCATTGCAGCATGGTTTCCAAGTCGCGTGCCGAGCAATTGCCGTTGAGGCCTTCGGTGAAGTAACCGATGTTGGGATTGACATTGACTTTCTTTCCGGCCAACACCTTGGGCAGGTCAATGGCACTGAAGTTGCCTAGTCCGCCAAGTTTGACCAAATCGTTGATTTCCTGCAAGGTATACGGGTCGCTTTGGTCCATGACGGAGTAACCGCCAAAACTGTAGGCGCTCATTAGGATTTCGTCGTCCTTGAAATTAGTACTCTTGTAGATGACTTTCACGCCGTTTTTCAGGGTGAGTTCTGTGGCGTCGAAGGTGTTGTTGTGTTTCTTTGAAGCGATGGAGCCTTTCACGGGCAGGGTGGCAATGAGCGGATCGTTGGAAACCGTCTCCACATAGGGTTCCACTTCAACTTGGTTGGCTTTCTCGAAAAGGGCGAGAAGCTCGGCCTTGGTGGGCAGCACTTCGCCTTCTTTCTCGGGAGCGGTCAGGGTGATGACGATGTTGTCTTCACGGACAAACTGCTTGGCGTATTCGTTGATGGCCTCCAAGGGAAGGGTGGGCAGTATTTGGCCGAGCAGCGTGTATTCATTCTCAATGCCCATCAGCGGTTCGTTGGTGAGGAAGTGGCTGAGGATGGGGTAGAAATGACGCGAAGTTTCTTGTTTGTCGCGTTCATCGTATTGGTTTTCGATGTGCTTCATCAAATCGGCTTTGGCACGCTCAAATTCCGAGGCGGTGAAGCCGTAGAGCTGCATCCGCTTGTTTTCGGTCACGATGGCGTTCATGGCTTCGTCGATGCCGCTGAAGTCTTTGGCGTAGGCGAAAGTGGTCCAGGCATCCTTGGTGTCGCTGACAAAGAAAGTGCCGTAGTAGCCGTAACCGTAGATGAAAGGCGGGTTGGCCTTTTGGGTCAATTCTTTCATACGGTTGTTGTACATGGTAGAGACGAGTTGGTCAATGTAGCCTTTCAGCCAATACTGAATGTCGTTTTTATCTTCGTTCGGGACGACGTCTTGTTTGTAATAGACCGAAAGGCTGTAATTGGTTTCTTCGCGGTCGGTGCAGATGCTGACGATGGGTTCGGTGTTGTCGGCCACTTCAAAACGGGTGCGTTCGGCGGGGTTGACGGGAGCAGGGATGTCTTCAAAGATGGTCTTCAAACGTTTTTCCACTTCGTTGACGTCGATGTCGCCGATGATGATGATGCCTTGCAGGTCGGGACGGTACCATTTGCGGTAATAGGCACGCAAGGCATCATGTTCGAAGCCGGAGATGACTTCCTCGGTGCCGATGGGCATGCGGTGACCATAGGGGCTGTTGGGATAAATCTCAGGCAACATCTTTTCCCACATGCGTTGTCTCGCACTGTTGCGTTGGCGTTTTTCTTCGAGGATGACACCGCGCTCCTTGTCGATCTCCTCACCTTCAAGGGAAATGAAGCTGGACCAGTCGTGCAGGACTAGCAAACTGGAATCGATAAGGCCCGGGTTGGTGGTGGGCACATTGGTGAGCATGTAGACGGTCTGTTCGATGCTGGTCCAGGCATTGACGTTCTCGCCGAACTTCACGCCGTTGTGCTCCATGTAGTTGAGGAGTTCCTTGCCGGGGAAATTGGCGGTGCCATTGAAGGCCATGTGCTCCAAGAAATGGGCAAGGCCGCGCTGGTTTTCTTCTTCAAGAATAGAACCCACTTTTTGTGCGATGTAGAAGTTGGCGCGCTGGGCGGGTTTCTCGTTGTGACGGATATAGTAGGTCAGTCCGTTCTCTAATTTGCCCCTTCTGACGTTTTGGTCGAAGGGAACGGGCATGGCTTGTTGGGCGAGTGCCGTCGCGCTAAGGGCAAGCAGCGCAAGCAAGGTTAGGGTTAATTTTTTCATTTGTTTAAATGTTTATTGTTGATTTGTTTACTTGTTGTATTCGATGTATTGCTGTTGGGCGGTGCCCTAATAGAGGTGTACCACAAACTTTTCCTCAAAATACGGCTCGCTGAACCATTTGTCGATGAGGACTTCGTTATGGCGCCAATACCGATTCAGGGCCTTTAACTCTTCCTCAAGACGCCCGCCTTTCAGATACATGATGCCGCCGGCCTCTTTGTCGCCTCTGATCCTCAGTTTGTTTCCGGCAAGGTTGGCGATTTCGGGCAGGGTCATCACGGCGCGACCTGTTATCACGTCAAACTTGTCTTTCACCGCCTCGGCGCGTTTGTGCTCGGCTGCCACATTCTCCAGCCCGATAGTGTCTTTTACGGCGTTTACCACCTTGATTTTCTTGCCCGTCCCATCGATGAGGTAAAACTCGGTCTGCGGAAACATGATGGCCAAGGGAATGCCGGGGAAGCCGCCTCCGGTGCCAAGGTCCATGACTTTCATGCCAGGCAGCAATTCAAAGTATTTGGCGATGGCCAACGAGTGCAGCACATGATGCTCATAGAAGTGCTCCATGTCTTTTCGGGAGATGACATTGATCTTGCTGTTCCAGTCCAAGTAAATGTCTTTCAGTGCGTTGTATTTTTCCTTCTGCTTGTCGTTAAGCTCTGGAAAGTATCGGAAAAGGCTCGTTGTGTCCATAATTTGGTTTGAAACGGGCTTCAAAAATAGTGAAAATTTCGTTGCAGAGCATTTGCGATTCGTAAAAAGTTGTATTTTTACACTTTATTTCTTGGCAGACAAATGAAGAAATTCCTGCTTTTTTTTGCACTTTTGCCGCTTTCAATCTTTGCGCAAAGAATCACTCCGGAGGAGTATGTTCTTACCTATAAAGACATTGCCATGCGCGAAATGCGTAACTACAAGATTCCGGCATCCATCACTTTGGCCCAAGGACTATTAGAGTCGGGAGCGGGCAATAGTGCTCTGGCGCGTGAGGCGAAAAACCACTTCGGAATCAAGTGTCACAAGGGCTGGGAGGGTGACACCTATTATTTGGACGATGATGAGAAAGACGAGTGTTTCCGCAAGTACAAGAACGCCGATGAATCGTTTAAGGACCACTCGGAGTTTTTGAGCACCCGCAGCCGATACTCTGCCCTTTTCGACCTTGAAATCACTGATTACAAGGGCTGGGCCAAAGGTCTGAAAGCGGCTGGCTATGCCACCAACCCCAAGTATGCCCAGCTGCTCATCGACCGTATTGAACTGTATGACCTGACCAAATACGACCAGATTGCCTTGGGAACGCGAACAGACGACAACCAAACGCCCGAAATCGAGCCCGAGGATGAACTCTTGGAACTGGCCTATTCTCCCAGCGACCGCTCTGTGTTTGAATTGGTTGATATGACCGCCGACAAACGTTTCATATACGAGAACAACGGTGTGCGTTTCGTCTATGCCAAAGAAGGCGAGACCCCCGAAAGCATGGCTAAGGAGTTTGGCGTGAAGTACAAGAGGCTTTGCGAGTATAATTTGCTGAAACGGCCTGACGAGACGGTTTTCCACGGTGGTGATGTGGTGTATCTCTCAAAGTTGAAGAGCAAAAACTGGAAAGCCAAAAAACACACCGTCCAAGAGGGAGAAACGCTCCGCGATGTGGCGCTTCGTTTCGCCGTGAAGCCAGGAAAAATCATCAGGAAGAACGGATTGAAGGAAGGGGCTAAACTCCACAATGGGCAGGAACTTTGGCTGAGATGATCGGAATCGTCAATGCTGACAACGTTTCGAAGAAATGCCTTATGGAACGCCAAAAACTACTAAAGGTTATCCGAAATGTATTTTTGACGGTGAAGGTGAAACGGTAGGATACACCTTAATTATATTAATATAAATCGAAAAACCGTATTGGATCGGAAAAGTTTTGTATCTTTGCCGCCGAATAGGTTCTTTGAAATATGCAACCGTTGAGGTTCTCTTCATGAGAGATTAAAAGGGAATCGTGTGGAAATCACGAGCTGTCGCGCAACTGTAGGCCCATAACGGTCATACACAACATTGCCACTGAAGTTGATTTGGGAAGGCGTGTATGACGGGCGAGCCAGGAGACCTGCCTTGCACGGTTTGGCTATGCTTTCGCGTAAAAAGCAGCGTCAAGTAGCATTTCTTATCGTCTTTTGATTACAACATCAAAAGATGGTCTGATTCTACTTTCAGGACATCCGATTATTACATCGATTTTCCATCCTTTCTTGCTGTTCCTCTCCCTGTTCAAGGCAAGGGAAGTTTGTCCCACGAAGGCATTGTCATTTTGCATTTGGAATTGTTTTGTCTGAAAAACACAAATGTTTAACCCTAATTCTAATAGCTATGATGACAAAAGATCAGTACATCGAAAGTCTCCGCAAATTAAACCTCAAGGTTTACTTCATGGGAGAAAGAATTGAAAACCCTGTCGATCACCCCATGATTCGTCCTTCGATGAATTCCGTGGCGATGACTTACGAACTTGCTGAGAAAGAGGAATATAAAGACCTCATGACAGCGACATCGAACCTGACGGGGAAGACCGTCAACCGTTTCTGCCACCTCCACCAGAGCACTGATGACTTGGTGAAGAAAGTGAAGATGCAGCGCTTGATGGGTCAAAAGACTGCCGCTTGTTTCCAGCGTTGCGTGGGTATGGACGCTTTCAACGCCATTTTCTCCACCACTTTTGAAATGGACCAGAAACTGGGAACTGACTACCACAAGCGTTTTACGGAATACATGAAGTATGTTCAGGACAATGACCTCACCGTTGACGGCGCCATGACCGACCCCAAAGGTGACCGCTCCCTCGCTCCTTCACAGCAGCCCGATCCCGACCTGTATCTCCACATCGTGGAAGTCAGGGAAGACGGTATAGTGGTACGCGGCGCCAAGGCCCACCAAACCGGTGCCGTGAACTCGCACGAACACCTCATCATGCCCACCGTGGCCATGAAAGAAGAAGACAAGGACTATGCCGTTTCGTTTGCCGTTCCTTCGGATGCCGAAGGCGTGCTGATGATCTACGGCCGCCAATCCTGCGACACCCGCAAACTTGAACCCAATGCCGACATCGACCTAGGCAACTCACAGTTCGGCGGCCACGAAGCATTGGTCATCTTCGACAACGTGTTTGTCCCGAAAGAAAGGGTGTTCATGTGCAAGGAATACGAATTTGCCGGCATGATGGTGGAACGTTTCGCCGGTTACCACCGTCAGTCCTACGGCGGCTGCAAAGTCGGTGTGGGCGACGTGCTGATTGGCGCTGCTGCTTTGGCTGCCGAATACAACGGTGTGCCCAAAGTCAGCCATATCAAGGACAAACTCATCGAAATGATGCACCTCAACGAAACCCTGTATGCTTGCGGTATCGCTTGCTCGGCCGAAGGTGTGAAGATGCCGGCCGGCAACTACCAGATCAATCTGCTGCTGGCCAACGTCTGCAAACAGAACGTTACCAGAATGCCTTACGAAATCGCCCGCTTGGCCGAAGATATCGCCGGCGGCTTGATGGTGACCATGCCTTCGCAGCAAGACCTGAAGGATCCGGAAATCGGCAAATACGTGAAGAAGTACTTCAAGGGAGCCGTGAACGTTTCCACCGAAAACAGAATGCGCATCTTGCGTTTGATTGAAAACCTGACCCTCGGAACAGCCGCCGTAGGATACAGAACCGAATCCATGCACGGTGCCGGCTCACCTCAGGCACAGCGCATCATGATCTC
>JBGYWU010000071.1:0-14457 GCA_041842265.1 Candidatus Limimorpha sp.
ATATCACGAAGCTTTGGAAATTGAATTCCCAAGTCGGAGCATTCCTTCCGTTGCGCAACAAAATATCCAAATTCAACATAAGGACGTATTGCTCAAGCAATATTACATTCCAGATTTTTTCCGCTATGACAAAATCATTGTGAAAATGAAGGCTGTCTCAAATGCCCTTCCAGGACACGAGGCTCAAATCAATCATCATGTAAAAGCAAATGGTAATAAATGGGACTGTTTCTAAATTATGGAGAAGAGAGCCTATATCTCAAGCGATTTCCCAACCTTTCACCCAAGTCTATCCGAACCAATCCGCAACTTTAGCTGCAAAATTTACTGAAATCATCCGTAAAATTCGTATTATCAGTAGAAAAAATTGTTGAACATGGAACATGTAATCCTTGTTGACGAAAACGACAATCCCATCGGCCTGATGGAGAAGCAAGCGGCTCACATCACACCCCATCTTCATCGCGCCTTCTCAATTTTCATCTTCAACTCAAAAGGCGAACTGCTCATGCAGCAACGCGCCCTATCAAAATACCACTCTCCAGGTCTTTGGACCAACACTTGCTGCAGCCACCCTCGCGACGGCGAAACTCTGGAAGAAGCCACCTCGCGCCGCCTGATGGAAGAGATGGGAATGCGCTGCGAGCTGCACGAAATCTACACCTTTATATATAAGGCTCCTGTCGGGCAAGGTCTCATCGAACACGAATTGGACCATGTGTGGATTGGACAAAGCGATGTTGTGCCCGTCATCAACCTTGGGGAGGTGAAATCGTGGAAATACATGAGCCTCAAAGACCTGTCAAACGACATCCAACGCCACCCCGAACTTTACACCGAATGGTTCAAAATTACTTTTCGGGAAATGACACACCACGCCGAACTCCCGCAAACCGAATGACCTTCTTGCCAAGCCTTACCATTCGCCAATGCCGCACTGTCGCTCGGCTTGCGTAATGTGCTCGCAACTATGCCTCCATACAACATGGCTGTGTTTTTTTTTTCGCAAAAAATTAGTACATATATTTACAATAAGTATTTTTACTATTTTTGCCGCGCAAATCAACACTAAAAACATTCAAATTATTACCACAATGAAACGAAATTTTCGTATGATCGTCGGGATGCTGTTGTTGTCCATTCCGCTGTGTGTCAATGCGCAACTGAAACCCGTCAAGACAGATTCCCAAAAATCAGAAGGGACACAGTCCGGGAAAGAAAAAGTTGATGGAATTGAGAAAGAAAAGCCGAAAGGCGGGCTGGAAATGCCAAAAATTTCCGGTTTCGTACAAGGCATGTACCAAGCCAACCTCAGCGAAAAAGGAGAATTGTATGAAGGCAACAACGCCAGCACATTCAGAATGCGCCGCGTGCGTTTGTCTGTAGACGGCAATCTGTCGAAGACGGTGAGCTACAAAATCCAAGGCGACTTCGTCCGCGGCCCCATGCTTGTCGATGCTTTCTTGAAGTACAAACCCATTAACGAATTTGCCATCCAAGTCGGTCAGTTCAAAACCCCGTTCACAATTGAGAGTCCTATTAACCCTGTCAACCTCGAAATCTTCGACTATGGCGAGGTGATTCAAAAGCTCGGTGGTTACAGCGATGTTTGCGGAATCAAGGCCATTGGCCGCGACATCGGTGTGATGGCCTCAGGCGATCTGTTTCCGATGAAAGACAAGGGCTTCTCTTTGGTCAGCTATGCCATTGGTGTGTTCAACGGCAACGGTGTTAATGTAGTTGACAACAACAACCGTAAGGACCTCGTCGGTCGTCTTGAAATTCGCCCCGGACTGAAAGACCTGACCTTGAGCGGTTCGTGCTACTACGGCATGTACATGGGTATAGACGACACGGACGAAGTCGCCACAGGAAATACGAATTTTGGACACGGCGCACGCAACCGTTGGAGTGCCGGCGCTCAATACAACGATGGCACCATCATCGTTCGCGGAGAATACATAAACGGAGAAACCGGTTATCAAATAGGCAGTGTCGACAGCTACGGCAATCCTTTCACCGACAACCGTTTCCTTCACAGCAACGGTTACTACGCTGTGGCAGGATACAACTTCAGCCTTGGCAGGGACAAGAGCCAGAAACTGATGCCCGTGGTCCGTTATGAGCATTTCACCAAAGACAGCGACATAATTGACGGTGGTACGAACTGGTATACAGCAGGCATCAACTACTGGCCCATGAAATCCGTCAATATTAAACTTGACTATTCACTGGTACAGAAGGAAAACGGCGACAACTCACACCGCGTAGTGGGTATCTTGAGTTATAAGTTCTAAAAAAAAGCGGTGTTTCGGCAGGCTCAACCATCGCTAATGCTCCTGACCTTGTCGAAAATCCGATGTTTCTATCAATACTGATTAATTATGGCAAACAACAACAAAATCTCAAATCTCTGGAAAAAGGAAGATTGGTTGGCCGTTTGGATCGGCTTCATCGTCATCGCCCTCGGCTGCGTGGCCGTCCTCACAGGTTGGTTCAAGTTTGATGCCGTCGAGTTCGGAACTTGGCACTGGTGGGAAAACGTGGAAACCCGGAAATCGTTAGTTGATCAACTCAACGGAGATTTCTGGATCAAAACGTTGCGCACCTTCCTCATCTTAGGCATTTTATTCACCATCGGCATCAAACTGACTGGTGAAAAAGTTGCCAAATTCCTCCCTGCCTTCATCGTCCTTTTCATTATTTCTGGCATTGTGCGCTTGGTAAGTGCGGAGTACACATTGAAAATGTACCTCGAATGGGCTTTTTGGGCTTTGCTTATCGGTCTGCTCATCTCCAACACTGTCGGCACCCCAATGTGGTTGAAACCCGCCATCAAGACAGAGTTCTACATCAAGACCGGTCTGGTCATCATGGGTTTTTCGGTGTTGTTCTCCAACATCGCCAAGTTCGGCCTCTATGGTCTCGGCATTGCATGGATTGTTACTCCCATAGTCATCATTTTCATGTGGTGGTTAGGCACCAAGGTGTTGAAAATTGACAACAAACCTTTGGTTATCACTTTGGCTTCAGCCACATCGGTGTGCGGCACCAGTGCAGCTATCGCCACAGGAGCGGCTGCCAAGGCAAAGAAAGAAGACCTATCCATGGCCATTTCCATTTCCATCATCTTCACCATCCTGATGATGGTATTTGAGCCCATGATCATCCGTGCATGCGGCATGAACCAACTCATGGGCGGCGCCCTCATCGGCGGCACGGTCGACTCGACTGGAGCTGTAGTGCTGGCCGGCAATGCTCTCGGTGAGGAAGCCGAACAGGCCGCAGTGCTCGTGAAATCCATCCAGAACATCCTTATCGGTTTCATTGCCTTCTTCGTGGCCCTATTCTTCGCAACCAAGGTTGAAAAGGATCCGAACCAAAAGGTCGGCGCCAGTGAAATCTGGACACGTTTCCCGAAGTTCATCATCGGTTTCTTCTTGTCCTCAATGGTCGCCTCATTCATCATCCAGCCGCTCACTGGCGGTGAAGATGTAATAGACATCAACGACAAGCTCGACCAATACAAGAACTGGGCTTTCGTGTTGGCCTTCACCAGTATCGGTTTAGACACCAACTTCAAGACACTTTTCAAGCAAATGCAAGGCGGCAAAGTGCTGTGGCTTTACATTTTGGGGCAGCTGTTCAACATTGCCCTCACGCTGTTTGCCGTGTGGTTCCTGCTCTCAGGTGTGGTATTTGATGTCCCCTCCCTTGACATGTTCAAATAATGAACAAAAACCACAAACTATTCAAAGTGATTACCATCATTGTGATGGTAATCACTTTGCTATTAGCCGGTTGGATTATGGCCAACCAGATCGGCATCGTAGAAGATTACGACTTCGGTGCCGGTGCCTATTTCTATGCCGACATCCCCACAGAGCAATACCAGGAAATCGACCATGGAAGTGCTTACCAGACCTCCTTGCCGAAATGGATTTTCTATGTGTTGTTCTTCGCATGGGGCTGGCTGATGTGGAGGCTGTGGGTTTGGATGGAAAATCGGCGGAAGAAATAAACAACGAAACATGAAATTCCGTTTTTCTTTGTAACTTTGCCACTATAGAAAACATTGGAATTTCATGCAACACACTGATATTCAAAATATATTAGTCAAACTAACCCGTTCCATCGGAGAGATGCCGGTCGAAATACTGCCCATCGCGGAGTCGGGGTCGGCGAGGAAGTATTACAGAATTGCCACCGAGAATCGCAGCGTGATAGGCACCTATAGTGAAAACAAGGAAGAAAATGAGGCTTTTTTGACTTTCAGCCGACATTTCCACGGTTTGGGACTCAATGTGCCCGAGGTCTTTGCCATCAATAGGGAACGGACTTGCTATTTGCAAAGCGACTTTGGCGACGACAACCTATTTTCACATGTGCAAAAGTCCTTGATGGCTAGAGGTTTTGGTGAGAATGTCATCCAACTCTACAAACAGACCCTGAAACATTTGATCAAATTTCAATGTCTGGGAAACCAAGGCCTAGATTACACCAAATCATACCCCAATGCAAGCTTCGACCGTCAGGCCATCCTCGACGACCTCAACTACTTCAAATACTATTTCATCAAACCGCACGAAGAAATCGACTTCAACGAAACCCGACTTGGAAAGGACTTTGAGGCTTTTTCTGACTTTGTCAGCCAGGCATCCTGCGACTTTTTCATGTACCGCGATTTCCAGTCGCGCAACATTATGGTCAAAGACAATGAACTGTATTTCATCGACTTCCAAGGCGGACGGAAAGGACCGCTCAACTACGATGTGGTCTCATTGCTTTATCAGGTGAAGGCTCAGATTCCTGAGGCTGTCCGACACGAACTTATCCGATATTACAAAGAAGAGCTGAAGCAATTCGTCAATCCTGAAGAAGTGAAATTCGACACCTATCAACCCTATTTCGTTTACTTGAGACTGATGCAGGTGCTTGGAGCATACGGATTTAGGGGATTGATTCAGAAGAAATCGCACTTCATCGAAAGCATTCCCTTTGCGCTGAAGGAAATCCAAACACTGGCAAAAGCACAGCCTTTGGACGATTATCCCGAATTGCAGCATATCATCCGGCAATTCGGCAAGATTGAACAACGCTACCAAGCCATCCTACGGCCTTCTACGGGCCAATTGACCGTTACCATCAACAGTTTTTCGTTCAAGAAAGGCTATCCTGACGACTTTAGCGGCAACGGCGGCGGCTTTGTCTTCGACTGCCGTGCTTTGCCCAATCCTGGACGCGAGCCCGAGTTTAAAACCAAAACCGGACTCGATTGGGAAGTCATTGACTACCTGATGGCCAAGCCGCCCGTCCACCTCTTTCTTGACCATGTGAAAGCCATTGTTGGACAAAGCGTTGACAACTACCGGGAGCGCCATTTCAGCAACCTGATGGTTTCTTTCGGTTGCACGGGCGGCCAACACCGATCCGTTTTTTTTGCCCAAACCATCTACGAATGGCTCAAGACGGCCTATCCCGACATCCACTTGATATTGAACCATAAAGAACGCAAAATCATGGAGGAACGCAAGGCATGACATACGACACCACCGCAATGATATTAGCCGCCGGTCTCGGCACAAGGCTCAAAGCCCTGACCCATGACCGCCCCAAGGCCTTGGTCGAACTCAACGGCAAGCCCTTGTTGCAGCATTGCATAGAGAACTTAATAAGCAATGGCTTCCATCACATCGTCATCAACGTGCACCATTTCGGAGAACAAATCATCGACTTTGTGGAACTGCACCATTTCGATGCCCGCATCGAAATTTCCGACGAGCGCAACCTGCTGATGGACACAGGCGGAGGTATTGTCAATGCCACTCCCCTTTTTAAGGAATCAAAGGCGGTATTGGCCCACAATGTGGACATCATCAGCAATGTGAACCTCTATGAATTAAGTCAACAATTCATTGATTCACAAGATGATGCATGGTTGCTCACTCAAGACCGCGAGACCAACCGCAAATTGCTCTTCAGAAAAGACCAACAACTCATCGGATGGAGAAACAAAGCCGACGACAACTTCAAATGGGTGTACGACAGCTTTGGCGAATACCAGGAAAAGGCCTTCAGCGGACTGCACATATTCCGCAACAACTTGTTCGATGGTTTTGAGGTGAAACCACAGAGTGTCATTGATTTGTACCTCAAGTTAGCAAGACAAAACCGAATCCATTCCAAGCCCATCCAACCCGATTACTGGTTCGATTTGGGCAAGCCAGAACAGTTGCAAACCGCTGAAAACCACGTAAATAAACTTTGAAATGAACCAAGACACTTTCATTGCCAGACTTACCCAACACATCCAAAGCCACTACGACCTCTCAAAGCAGGAACTCACCGTGGTTTTTCCCAACAAACGCGCCGCCTTCTATCTGAGGAATGCTTTCAAGCAACTCTGCCAACAGACCATTTGGCTGCCCCAAATGCTATCCATTGAAGAAGCTGTCACACAGTGGAGCGGCATGGCTCTCGCTGACATCATCGACTTATTGTTTGAGCTTCTCGACATCGACACGCAACTACATCAAAACCAAGAATATACTGCAGATATTAGCGTTTTCGGAAGTCAAGCCGCACAGATGGCCAAAGACTTCGACGAAATCGACCAATACGGCATTGACGCAAAATATCTGTTTCACTATGTTTTGGAGAACAAGAAACTGGAAATCTGGGAGTTTGACGAAGAAAAAAGCAAAGAAAAGGAACTGAAATACCTGCAATTCTTCCAGTCGCTCCATGAGTATTACTTGCGTCTTCGCGAACGACTCTCACAACAAGGCAAAGGATACTACGGAATGATAACCAGGCATTTATCGGAACTGCCTACCACTGAATTGTTGGAAAAAATTGGAGAAAAAAACATCATCTTCGCTGGCTTTAATGCTCTGACAACCACAGAAGAACAAATCATAGACTCCCTTGTGAAAAACGGCAAAGCCGAAACCCTTTTCGATTACGACTCTTACTACCTTGACGACCCAAACAACAAAGCGGGGCTATTTGGCCGTAAATACCAGGCCAAGCACCCCGGTTGGCTTAAAGACGGCGTTTCCGACAACTTGCACCAGCAGAAAAAGAACATCCACATCATCAGCGCAAGCGGCAATGCTATGCAAGCCAAAGCCTTACAGGCGAGACTTCAGGAAAACAGCGACGAAAAACAAGCCGTTATCCTTGCTGACGAAAGTTTACTGATTCCCGTATTGAATGGTGTCCCAGAATCCTATTCAAGTTTCAATGTTTCAATGGGGTATCCAACGACAAAAACACCTGTCAGCCAATTGGTTAAAGAGTGTTTTTCCATATATAGGCGTAACCGTATTGCTCGAAAGACCATCGAAAACGACAGTATGCGCATGGCCGAAGGCTGGTACATTTGGCCTATCCTACACTTAATGGACCTCGAAATCGTCAGAATCATCTTCCCAAGATACGAACTAATGGAATTCAACAGTTGGAAATTCAAAGCCGTAACAGAAGGAAAATTCATTTTTGAGGACAGAGACTTTGAGGCATTACGGCAGATGCCCAACATTCAGGCATTTTTAAGGGTTGTCCTCCAAAAAAATGACGGACAGTCGCCCGACAATATTCTGGAAAGCATTAATCAGGCGCTGATTTTCATCGCTGGCATGATTCAAACAAAGAATGACAAAAAAGCGGGCATATTTCTCCTCAACCAGATCAGCGAAATCGGGAAAACCATCAACCGATTAATGAAAGTGGTGAAACAAAATCCGGAATACATCCATGACTTGCACAATGTTGAAACATTGTATCGTGTGCTGTCGGCGTCATCAAGCTTGAAGCTGAGCAGCAGCAACACTGAGGGCTTGCAAATCATGGGCTTACTAGAGACCCGCAATCTCGGTTTTGAACGGCTACATTTGCTTGGTGTGAACGAGGGGATTCTCCCACCCGACAAGTCGCGCGGCAGCTTTATCCCTCAGTTCATCCGCCGCGCTTGCGGTCTGCCTGGGCATTCAGAGAGCCTAGCTGTAGTAGCCTATCACTTCTATCGGCTTCTTCAGAACGGAAAAGATATTTACCTGTATTATAATAATTTGGGAGACACTTCAGGCGGTGAAGCCAGTCGATTCATCCTGCAGATCAAGTATGAATTGGCGAAAAACACCAACATCAAAATAAGTGAGGAGTCGTTCAGCAGCGTAGCCAAATCATCCTTAGAAATAATAGCACTCCGCGCACAGAAAACCGAGACTGCCATCAAGCGCCTGCGCCTTATGCTTGAAAACGAAGAGAAAGGTCTGTCGCCATCATCTTTGTCGACCTACCTCGGTTGCCCTTTAAAGTACTTTTTAAAGTATATCGTTGAAATCAAAGACAAAAAAGTGGAGGAAGAAACCACCGCCAATGTCATAGGAAGCATCATCCACGACACTTTGGAATATTTGTTTGAAGATTATAGGTCCATCCACGGAAAAATACAAATTATTGACAAACAGCTTTTTGATACAAAAATCCAACCGAAATGGAGACAGATGTTGGCCAAGTCTATCGCGAAAAACACGCCCAACGGATTCCCTGATGTCGGCTATAATTATTTGAACCACATCACTATTGACCAACAACTCAACAACTACCTCAACTACACTTCAAAGCAATTGGAAAACAACGACTTGGTCATACTCAAAACCGAGGAAAAGCTGAAAACCAATCTTCAGATAAACCAAGGTAAGTTCCTCATCAGTGGACGTGCCGACCGCATCGACCAGTTTGACCGTCTTACCCGTGTCATTGACTACAAAACCGGCCATGTCGACCGCGTCGACCTCAAAGTACCCGCACGCCATCGCAGCGAAAGCGACTTGGGTTTTCTGAAACTGATTCCTGAGAAGGCTTTGCAGCTGCTCCTGTACAAATACATGTATCTCAAAGAGAACCCCTCTGCGGATCCGGAAAAAATTGTTGGCGCTATCCATGGCCTGAAATATGCCCACAGCATTGAATTCGGCCTTTCAAAAGCTACAATTAAGGAAGACGACACCGATGTTGACATCGACTTTCTTGGAGACAGATCATTCATCCATGATATGGAGGTCATGCTCGAAGCCGCAATCCAAGAAATGCTTGACCCCAACATTCCTTTTGTCCAAGCCGAAGATGACAAAAAATGCGGCTATTGCGAGTTTAAATTGATTTGCAAGCGGTAGTTTTGCCCAAAAACGACAAAAAGCCCCGCCTTTTGCAAAAAAAAAACGGCATTTTTGCAGCATCAATATTGACAATTTCAACTCAGCACAATCTCTTCAATAGTTTCCTTCCCCGTGACTTCGTTCAAATTCTTAAGAAGCAAGGACTTGGAGTAGCTCAACTCGCTGCGCAAGGCATCGCTGTCAACACGCACAAACAGCACCTTGCTCTTGATGGAAAGGTCAATGGTGTGTGAGGCAATGAAAGGTCCGACCATCTTTGGCCAGGAGTTGACGACCTTGATTTCGTCCAGGTAGTCTGATCCTCTGTGTTGTTCGTAAAACTCTTTTATCAATTCGCCGATCGGCTTTACATCAAAGTACACCATTGCCACCTCCTATCTCTTTCACTTGTCCTTTCACCACCTCGAATATCTTGTGGTCAATGCTGGTGTTTTCAAACAGCTTCTCCATCCTTTGTTGCTGCGTGTCAGTGATAAACACCTGTCCGAAATGCTCATCACCGACCAAGCGGACGAGCTTCATCACTCGCCGGTCATCGAGTTTGTCGAAAATGTCGTCCAACAGCAGAATGGGCTTGTAGCCAATCTTTTGGTAGTTGAACTCGAACTGAGCCAAGCGGATAGAGACCACAAACGATTTCTGCTGTCCCTGTGAGCCGAACTTTTTCAAAGGATGGCCGTCGAGAGTGAATTCCAGGTCGTCCTTATGGATGCCCACATTAGTGTAGGCAGAATAGCGGTCTTGCATCAGGCTTTCTTCCAGCAACACGTTGAGCGGGTTCTCATCCAGCCTAGACTGATACACGGCATCGACTTTCTCCGTACCACCAGAGACAATCTCGTAATAATGCTGAAAAATAGGCAAAAATTCTATTAAGAATTGTTGGCGCTTGGCATGAATGTCTTCTGCTTGCTGCGCCATTTGGTCATCCCAAAGGCGGAGCAGCTCTCGGTCAAATTGAAGACTCACGGAGAATTGCTTCAGCTGCATATTGCGTTGGAGCAGAGCGCGATTGTATTTCAGCAGAGCGTTGAGGTACAAAGGGTCGAACTGCGAGATGACACCGTCGATGAACTTGCGGCGCACATCGCTGCCCTCATTGATGAGGTCGCGGTCGTATGGCGAAATCATCACCAAGGGGAACTTGCCGATATGGTCACAAAGACGATCGTATTCCTTCTTGTTGAAGCGGAACGACTTTTTTTGGTCGTGCTTTTGCACGCACGACACCAATTCGTCATCTTTCTCATCGTGGGAATAGACGCCGTGGATGGCAAAAAAATCCTGCTCGTGACGGATGTTCTGCTTGTCAGTCGCGCCAAAAAAGCTCTTGCAAAAAGAAAGGTAATAGATGGAATCGAGGATGTTGGTCTTCCCTGCCCCGTTCAAGCCCACGAAACAATTGACCTTCTCCGAAAATTGCAAATCAGTGGATTCGCAATTCTTAAAGTTTGTCAGTTTGAGCTCGTGGAGATACATATCATTGAGGAATGAGGAAAGGGAAAGGGAGATGGAGGATGGGGAATGCGTACCAATTCCTATATCGCATTGCGACATTCCACATCCTTCAAAATTAGAGTTTGCTAAGGTCTACACGTAGTGTCAGGAAATTCGGCGAGCCTACGATGTTGTTTCTGGAACGTGCATAATCGATTTGGAATGCCTTGATTTTCACTCCAAAACCGGCAGAGAAACCAACCAAGCTGCGATGCTCTGGCACGCCCATATTGCGACTGGCTTCATAATTATAGGATGCTCTCAGGAACAAGCTCTTGCCCACTGCCATTTCACCTCCGATGACCAAATGACAGCCCAAATTGGAAAAGAACCTGGAAATCTTTGAAGGTTCGTTGTATGTGCCTGTTATGGGGTCATAATAGCCAGCCAAGTCAAGCGGATCCTTATAGAGTTTGTTCCAGTGCTGAATATCCTTGTAGCCCAAAATGATGGTCAGCGGCAGGTGGTCGAGTTTCTTGGAGGCCATGAAGTCCACTGAAAAGGGCAGCCATTTGTTTACCACATTCAGTTCACGGCAATAGAGCTGCCTTCCTATGTTTCGTGCAGCCAGAGTGAACGCCCAATTGGTGTATGCCCAATAGGTAGCGGCCACATCTACACCCAAGGCCCCGGCACGACCGCTTTCATACTGAACACCAGCGTATTTCAAGTTGGCGCCAATACTCCATTTGTCGGTCAGCTCGCGACCCCAGCCAAGGGTGACGGCATAGTCCGACACATTGAAGGTGCTTCCGTCAGTTTGACCGCTTTGGGAGGCATATTGCATACTGCCATAGTTGTAATACTGCACCGATGCCGCAAAACTACCCAAATTCTCGAAAGTACGGCTGTATTGCGCCGTGGCAAAATTCGTCCCCACGCTGAAATCGCCGACGTATGACAGCGTCATCTGGTTGTTCATCTCGGCTGAGATGGCAGAGGGATTGAAAACAGCCGTCTGCAAGTCGCCGTCATGCACAGGCAAAGGCAAACCACCCAAAGCTACCACACGGGCCGAATTGGCATCCGTCAGGGAACGATACAGACCATTGCTCACTTGGGAATTGGCATGCAAAGCGATGAAAATCAGTATAATAATATAAATTGCATAGATTCTTTTCTTCATATTTCCGAATTTATCAGGATAACGAAACCCATCCAATAATATTGTTTTGAGAGGCTATTATTTGTCAACCAGCCCCAGCCCTGTCTTCACCATACTTCCATTGTCTTTCAATTCAGCAGCAAGACGGTCGAGCATACCGTTCACAAAACGGCGGCTCTCAGGCGTGCTGTAGAACTTTGAAATTTCAATGTATTCATTGATGGTGACCTTCACGGGAATGGAATGAAACTCTACAAATTCAGTCAAAGCCATGAAAATCAATATTTTGTCCATCAGCGCCAAACGGTCATAATCCCAGTTGGATATGTTGGCTTTCACCAATTCCATATATTCGTCGGCTTGAAGGATGGTTTTCTCAAAAAGCTTAACCACAAACTCTTTATCCTCTTTCTCGGCCTTAAATACGGGTGGCAAATCGCTGAATTCATCAAAACGGGCGGGCAACTCACTGATGAACTTCCAAAGCAGGTAAATCGCCAACTGATAGTCGCTGTTGTAGGAGAGGTCCCGGTCGGAATAGAAGTCGAACAGCAAGCCGTTCTCAGGCATATAGGTGTCAATCACCGCAGCCAAAAAGCGCTTGTCATCGCTGAAGGTGTCTTTCCCATTGTTCATATATTCCTGATATTCAGGAGTCCCAACCAGATGCGCAAACATATTGCGAATGAAGTCCTCACGAGAATCGTCCCAACTGATCTTGTACTGCTTTACGAGTTTCATCAAATGCACATTGTTTTCCAAAACATTGAGAATCCTATTGTTGATAAATTTCAAATTGGGATTCAAATCTTCTTCAGTAGGCAAATGCTTGAGTTTGTTCTCCTCGATGCGACGTTCGGCAAACTGCTTCAACTCAACCCAAAATGAAAGCTGGCTGATAAATAGTTTATATAAGTCATCTACCCCGGCAAGCAGTTGGCGCTCGGCTTGAGGGAGATTGGAACTTTCGGACTGCCGATAGGCATAAATGGATTGCAGTACCTTGATTCTCAAGAATCTTCTATTCAACATAAGATTGAGTTGTTTAGGAAACGAAATGCAAAAATAGGGAAAAATTCTTGCATACAGCATAAATAGCCATATTTTTTGGCTTCAAGTGGAACGGCAGATTTTTTTTCCGCAACGCCATTGAGACACAAGAAAAATACCTATCTTTGCGTTTCCAACAATTGAGACATTAACTCATTATTCTACAACAACGATGAAGACAAAATTCATCTGCCCCATCTGTGGGTATGTTCACGAAGGCGAAGCGGCACCCGAGCATTGCCCCCAATGCAAGCAAATCGTCGAATGGAAAACCGTTGACGGAGGCCCAGCCCTGAACTTTGTCACCGAGCATGTCGTAGGAATCGCCAAAGGAACTGGTGAAGAGATGATCAAGGACCTCAACGCCCATTTCACGGGTGAAGCCACCGAGGTAGGCATGTATTTGGCCATGAGCCGCCAAGCTGACCGCGAAGGCTACCCCGAAATTGCCGAAGCCTTCAAGCGCTACGCTTTTGAAGAGGCTGAACACTGCGCCAGATTCGCCGAACTCTTAGGCGATGTGGTATGGGATACCAAGACCAACCTTTACAAGAGAATGATTGCCGAATGTGGCGCCTGCGAGGACAAAATGCGCATCGCGCGTGTGGCCAAAGAACACAACCTTGATGCCATCCACGACACCCTACACGAAATGGCAAAAGACGAAGCCCGACACGGTAAAGGTTTTGAAGGACTATACAAGCGCTACTTCGGCGAGTAACTTTTGGAAGCTGCCTTTTGATATGCACAGGGGATCTCCTAGAACAACACCTGAGCTTGTCAAAGCTCCACCAAACTATAACAAATAAACATTCATACAACAAACAATTAAACAACGAAAGAAATGATTAGTAAAAAGTTAGCAAAAGCCATCAACGACCAAATCAACGCTGAAATGTGGTCGGCTTACCTCTACCTGAGCATGTCGCAAGACACCTATGCCAAGGGCTTCAAAGGCATTGCCAATTGGTTCAAGGTGCAGTTCCTAGAGGAACAGGCCCATGCCACCATCATGATCAACTACCTTAACTCACATGACGAGAAGGTCATCCTTGCCCCTATCGCCAAGGTGACAACCGAATGGAAGAGCATTTTGGCCGCATTTGAAGACACCCTCGCACACGAGAAGAAGGTGACCGAAATGATCTACAATCTGTGCGACATCGCCGATGAGGACAAAGACCGCGCTTCCAGCAACTTCCTTGCCTGGTTCATTGACGAACAGGTAGAAGAAGAAAAGAATGCCCGCGACCTCATCAACCAATGCAAGATGATTGGCGACCATGTCGGTGGCATGATCATGCTTGACAAGGAACTCGCTGCCCGACAGTATGTCGCGCCCGCTCCATTGAGAGGAGAATGACAATTGAAAGGTAGGAACGGTATGCATTCCGATCCCACTTGCCAACAAAAAGCTCCGCTGATCTGAAGAACGGCGGAGCTTTCATTATTACATTTCAAACCATCACTTTTCATGCACCTGCTTTTCTGCCCAAAACCCCTTGAAGTCGGCATGGTTCTTTTGCAGCAGGGCTGGCGTGTCTAAACCGTAAGGGCATTTCTCATGACAAGCGTTGCAATGCAAGCAGTTTTCAATCCGTTTCATCTTCTCGGCCCAAC
>JBGYWU010000072.1:0-4274 GCA_041842265.1 Candidatus Limimorpha sp.
ACCTCTTCCCATCCCGAACAGAGAAGTTAAGCCCCGCCGCGACGATGATACTGCGGGAGACCGTGGGAAAGTAGTTCGCCGCCCACCCACAACGCGACCCCCGGCAGCGCACATGCTGACGGGGGTCGACGGTTTTAGGGAAGATGGACATGGGATAATTTTCACTTCTTTTCACTTCTTTTCCCTACCTTTTTCCTATCTTTGCCCGTTTTTATGAAACAAAAATGTTTTCCATGATTGACGTAAAATTTTTGCTCAAAAACCCCGATGTTGTCCGTGATAACATCAAGAATAAATTCCAAGATAGTAAGTTGCCTCTTGTTGATGAGGCTATTAAACTCTATACCCAATATTGTGACTGCCAGCAGCATGCCGATGACCTTCGCTCGCAGCGCAACTCCATCTCCAAGGAAATAGGAATCCTTTTCAAGAATGGTGAGCACGATAAAGCCAATGAGATGAAGAAACTTGTTGAAACTAATGCCCAGGAACTTGAGGCACTTACCAAGCAACAATCTACGCTCCAGGATCAACTTACCAAGGTGATGTATGCCATCCCTAACATTATCGCGCCCGAAGTGCCTATTGGTAAGGACGATACCTTTAATGTGGAAAAGGAACGCTTTGGTGAGCCTGTTGTGCCTGATTTTGAAGTGCCTTATCATGCTGATATTATGGCCAAGTTTAGCGGTTTGGATTTGGATTCGGCACACCGTGTGGCCGGTAACGGCTTCTATTATCTCATGGGCGACATTGCACGCCTGCATTCCGCTGCCATTTCCTATGCCCGCGATTTCATGATCGACCGTGGCTTTACCTACTGCCTCCCACCTTTTATGGTGCGCAGCGAGATTGTTTCTGGTGTGATGAGTTTCGCTGAGATGGATGCGATGATGTACAAGATTGAAGGTGAGGATCTTTATCTTATCGGTACCAGCGAGCACTCCATGATTGGTAGGTTCATCGACCAAATTGTTTCTGAAGACTCCCTGCCGCTGGCACTGACGAGCTATTCGCCCTGCTTCCGAAAGGAGAAAGGTGCGCACGGCATCGAGGAACGTGGGGTGTATCGCATACATCAGTTCGAAAAACAGGAGATGGTCGTGCTTTGCAAACAGGAGGAAGCCGATTATTGGTATGAGCAGATGTGGAAGAATACGGTGGAATTGTTCCGCTCGATGGACATTCCGGTGCGCACGCTGCAATGCTGCTCGGGTGACTTGGCCGACTTGAAGGTGAAGTCGCTCGATGTGGAGGCATGGTCTCCGCGACAAAAGAAGTATTTTGAAGTGGGTAGTTGCTCCTATCTTGGCGATGCCCAAGCCCGTAGACTGAAGATCAGAGTCAAAGGAAAGAACGGCAATTACTTTGCCCACACTTTGAACAATACGGTTGTCGCCCCCCCCCCCCGCATGCTGATTGCCTTCTTGGAGAACAACCTCCGCGCCGATGGTTCAGTGGCTATTCCCAAGGTTCTGCAACCCTATATGGGCGGAAAAACCGAAATCAGATGATGATGACCATTGCCAGAGGTCATAGAAAATGAAAAACTATGGACATATCAATCGTCGTACCCTTGTTGAATGAAGCTGATTCGTTGCCCGAACTAGATGCGTGGATTCGTCGCGTGATGGACAAACAAGGCTTCTCCTATGAAATCATTTTTGTCGACGATGGCTCTACCGATGATTCTTGGGCCATCATCAGAAGTCTTGCGCAGTCCAATCCCAATGTGAAAGCTTTGCGTTTTAGGAGAAATTATGGCAAGTCGCCAGCCTTGAACGAAGGTTTTAAGGTAGCTCAAGGCGATGTGGTCATTACTATGGATGCCGACCTGCAGGACAGCCCTGAAGAGATACCTGAGCTGTACAGGATGGTCAAGGATGGCGGTTACGACATTGTGTCAGGCTGGAAAAAAGTGCGTTACGATTCCAAGATTGCAAAAAATATCCCTTCGAAATTCTTCAACTGGACCACACGTGTGATGTCGGGCATCAAGTTGCATGACTTCAATTGTGGACTGAAAGCCTACCGAAACGACGTGGTGAAGAGCCTCCAAGTTTATGGCGAGATGCACCGTTACATGCCTGTCATCGCCAAGATGAACGGATTCAGTCATATTGGGGAGAAGGTAGTGCACCATCAGAAGCGGAAATACGGCAACAGCAAGTTTGGTATGAGCCGCTTTGTCCGAGGCTATCTCGACCTGTTGACCATCAGCTTCATCTCCAAGTTCAGCAACCGTCCGATGCATTTCTTCGGCCTGCTGGGTTCCGTCACCTTCCTGATAGGTTTTGTCATCTCCATATATCTGGTGTGTACGCGCTTGTTCTTCCAAGTCTATGGAATGACACGCAGGCCTTTGTTTTATTTCGCCTTGTTGGCCATCGTCATTGGTGTTCAGCTGTTTTCGACAGGTTTTCTGGCCGAGATGATTACCTCCACACAGCGCGACAAACGGATCTATTCTATTTCGGAACGGATTAATGCCTAGCAGAATAAGCCTGCCCCCTATAGATTCCCATCAGAATGAAATAGAAAGCCAGGCTTTTTTGCAGTTTCTGCAATCAATATAAATCGTCAATATTGCCCTCGAAGCTCTCATCAAAGCTGTCGCCGAACTCATCGGCAAACTCGTCTTCATCGAACTCATCCTCAAACTCGTCAAACGGCGAGTCGTCTGCGAAGTCGTTATTCTCCCAGTCGAAGTCGCGTTCCAACTTTGATTCCACAAAGTCGTCTTCCTCTTCGTGCCCGCTGATGAAGCTGTTGATTTCGTCGTCGCTCATCTTGTCGAAATTGACATCCAGTAGAGCGGAGTCGTTGATGGAACGGTTCAGTGACTTCAACTCGCGCATCACGGAAGGAGAGACATAAAACTCGTCGATGTTATCCTCGCAGTATTTCAAGTATTTAGGGTCTTTTTCATACACCTCGGCGATGGTCATGCCTTCGTATTTTCCAAAGGTGAAAACAGAATCAATGTCATAAAATTTCATATTATTTCCTTTCTTTTGTTATTAATGTTGACGAATGCTTTAGTGCTGCAAATATCATACATTTTTCTGTTCGCGGTGATAAAATCTTCACTTTTTGAAGGCAAAAAAACGGCTAGTATAATTAATACGAAAGAAACAATGTGGTTTCAACGCAAGGTCTCGGTCTTGAAAACCGCAATGACGATGATGGTGAACACGGTCAACGAGACGGCTTCTTGTATGACTTTCAACTGGATAAGATTGAATGGGCCGCCATTCTGCATGGCACCTATACGGTTGGCGGGAACCATGAATGAATACTCAAACAAGGCAATGCCCCACGGCATTAGGATGACCAGAAACAGTGGCCGAGACAATAAGCAACAGGATGGTGTAGATGCCTTTCATAACTGAAAGTGTGTTTTGGGGCGCAAAAGTAATGCTTTTTAGTTCACGCTGTAGTGTTTTCTTTGTGTATTTGGCATTGAAGTCGGCTGTATCAATTTAATAATTTCTAATTTTGCATCCTCAAAACCGAATCCTGATGAATTCCTCGATCATCCTCATTGTTTTTGTGCTCTATACCTGCCTTTTGTTTGTGATTTCTCATTTCACTTCGCGGAAATCCGACAATACGGCATTTTTCCGTGGCAATAAGAACTCGCCCTGGCTTGTGGTGGCTTACGGCATGATTGGAGCATCTTTGTCGGGAGTTACTTTCATGTCAGTGCCGGGAGGAGTGTATACCGGGCAGTTTACCTATATGCCATTGGTGCTCGGTTACGTTTTGGGCTATGCTGTGATTGCCGTACTGTTGCTGCCATTGTATTACCGACTTAACTTAACGTCAATATACTCCTATTTATGTATGCGTTTTGGTCCCAAGTCGGAGATGACGGGCGCGGCATTTTTCATCTTGTCGCGACTGCTGGGCTCAGCTCTGCGGATGTATCTCGTTGTTTTTGTGCTGTATGAGTTTGTCTTCAAGGATTGGGGTATCCCGTTTTGGGTTCCGGCGGTCGTCTTTATTGCCATCATCCTATTGTACACATTCAAAGGCGGCATAAAAACTGTTGTTTGGACTGATACTTTGCAGACTACTTTCCTCTTGTTGGCGGCTTTCCTGACCGCTTACTTCATCATGCACAATCTTCATATTTCATTGGTAGACTTGTTGAAGTCGGCTTCTGCGAAAGGCTATACAAAGATGTTTGAAACGGATTGGACTCACAACAAGTTTTGGGTTAAGCAGGTATTGAGCGGAATGTTTATCACCATCACGATGACGGGCTTGGA
>JBGYWU010000073.1:0-3975 GCA_041842265.1 Candidatus Limimorpha sp.
CTTCACGATGATGCAGTCGGCAGACCTTTTCTTTACAGATGCTTGAACTTTCATTTCAATATTCTTTTGTAGTTTGCTCTCTAACTTTTGTACCTGAACGTAATACGGCCCTTTGTCAAATCGTATGGGGACATCTCCAGCTTGACCTTGTCGCCGGGCAAAATCTTGATATAGTGCATACGCATCTTGCCGGAGATGGTGGCAATGATCACCAAACCGTTCTCCAACTCGACACGAAACAAGGCGTTACCCAATGCTTCCACTACAGTGCCTTCCTGTTCTATCGACAATTGTTTTACCATATATGCTATTTCAAATACTTATTACTCTGTTGTTTGTAATGTCAATTACCTTTTTTTCACCTTTCGCCCACACGGATTTCGGGCTGCAAAAGTAAGACTTTTTTTTCAATCGGTGGCGTGTTCTGTCAATTTTATTCATCCACAACTTTTTATCTTCTTACTTTGCCATCATTTCGGGAAACCTTCGGCAAGCGCCAAAGGTCTCCCGAATGTTTGGACAGCCAAACTCCATGCGACTAAGGTTATATACTTACATTCTGCCGACACGGCCCTTGATGCGGCCCGTTTTGGTAAGACCATCGTAATGGTGCATCAAGAGGTGGCTTTCAATCTGTTGCAAGGTGTCGAGCACAACGCCCACAAGAATCAGCAACGAAGTTCCGCCATAGAAGTGCGAGAAACCTGTGGTGACATTCATGAGCGAAGCCACGATGGCGGGCATGATAGCCACGAGACCCAGGAAGATTGAACCCGGCAGGGTGATTCTCGACATAATGGTGTCGAGATATTCAGCCGTCTTCTTTCCAGGTTTGACACCGGGGATGAAGCCTCCATTCTTCTTTATGTCTTCCGCCATTTGGTTGGTGTTCATCGTGACAGCCGTATAAAAATAGGTGAAAGCGATGATCATGAGGAAGAACACAAGGTTGTACCAAAAACCGTTGATGTCGGTGAAAGCGGCTGCAAATCCCGTCAGGGTTTCAGACTGTCTGAAACCGGCAATGGTAACAGGCAGGAACATGATGGCCTGAGCGAAGATGATGGGCATAACGCCAGCCGCATTCACTTTCAGCGGAATATATTGGCGGACACCACCATACTGGCGGTTGCCGACAACACGTTTGGCGTACTGTACAGGAATCTTACGAGTGCCTTGTACGAGGGCGATAGTGCCCACCATCACGAAGAACAGCACAATCAGCTCGATGACGAGGATCAGGAGACCCGTACCGCCTTGGCTGAAGCGGGCTGCGATTTCGCCCGCGAAGGAGCCGGGAAGACGGGCAATGATACCAATCATGATAATGAGAGAGATGCCATTGCCAATGCCTCTATCCGTGATTTTCTCACCCAGCCACATGACAAACAAAGTACCGGCGGCCAGCAGGATGATCGTCGAAATCCAGAAGAAAGCACCGGGGTTCGAACCGTCAAAGGGGGTCACCGCAGTGGTGGCACCGGCCATACGGAACTGTTCGATGACGTTGCGGATGTATCCAGGAGCCTGAACAGCCACGATAGCCACCGTCAGGTAACGCATGATTTGGTTCATTTTCTTACGGCCGCTCTCACCCTCCCTTTGCAGGCGCTGGAAGTAAGGCACAGCCATGCCAAGCAATTGGACGATGATGGATGCGGTAATATAAGGCATGATACCCAAAGCGAAGATGGAAGCGTTGCCGAAAGCGCCGCCCGAGAACATGTTCAACAGTCCAAGGAGGCCGCCTTTGCTACTTTCCTGAATGATTGACAATTGATTGGGGTCAACACCCGGAATAACGACAAACGATCCAAAGCGATAGACCAATATGATGAGGACGGTAAACAGAATGCGTTTACGCAACTCCTCAATCTTGAAGATGTTCCTTATGGTTTCAATCAGTCTCTTCATTGCGCTTCGTATTTTTCGCAAGTGCCACCAGCGGCTTCGATCATCTCCTTAGCCTTGGCAGAAAATGCGTGTACCTTAACTTCAACTTTTGCAGACAATTCACCACGACCCAGAACCTTGACGAGTTCCTTCTTGTGGGTGATGCCGTTTTCAACGAGCACCTCGGGAGTAATCACCGTGACGCCGTTTTCAGCAAGCTTCTGCAAAGTGGAGAGGTTGACAGGGCAATACTCAACGCGATTCATGTTCTTGAAACCGAACTTGGGAACCAAGCGGGCGAGAGGCATCTGGCCGCCTTGGAAGCCGATCTTACGTTTTGCGCCGGAACGGGCTTGTGCGCCCTTGTGACCGCGCGTTGACGTGCCGCCTCTTCCTGAACCTTGGCCACGGCCCAATCTTTTCTTTTCCTTTGTAGAACCTTTTGCTGGTTTGAGATTACTTAAATCCATGATTATGCAGATTTGATAAGTTCAACAATTAGATTTCTTCGATCTTGAGAAGGTGGGCGATTTTATTCACCATACCGGCCGTGCTGGGGTCGTCCATGTCGACCTCGACGGACTGGTGCATCTTTCTCAACTTGAGTGACCTCAAAGTGTCCTTCTGATCTTGTGGTCTTCCGATACCACTTCTGACTTGGGTGATTCTTACTTTTTTCATCTTTTCAAAAGTTTTATCCGTTAAACACAGTATCCAAATCCACACCTCTCAATTGTGCTACGGTATAGGCATCGCGCATTTTGCTCAGAGCGTCGAAAGTGGCTTTCACCACCGAATGGGGGTTGGAGGATCCCTTCGACTTGGCCAGCACGTTCTTCACACCAACGCTTTCCAATACGGCGCGCATGGCGCCGCCGGCGATAACACCGGTACCGGGAGTTGCGGGTTGGATGTATACACGGGCACCGCTGTATTTGCCATATTGCTCGTGAGGGAGCGTGCCGTTCAAGACCGGCACCTTCATCAGGTTCTTCTTGGCATCGTCGACACCTTTCTGGATGGCGGCTGTGGCTTCCTTGGCCTTGCCAAGTCCGTAACCGACAACACCGTTCTCATTGCCGACGACAACCAGTGCTGCGAAAGTGAAAGTACGACCACCTTTGGTCACCTTGGTGACACGGTTGATGCTAACGAGACGTTCTTTGAATTCGATTTCGCTAGACTTTACTCTTTTTACATTAACTTCTGCCATGACCATTAGAATTTTAATCCACCATTACGAGCGGCGTCGGCAAGCGACTTCACTCTACCGTGATACAAATAACCATTACGATCGAACACAACCGTATCGATGCCGGCGGCAATAGCCTTTTCGGCGATCAGAGCACCTACCTTGGCGGCCTGCTCGGTCTTCGTGATCTTTTCGTTTTCGATGCCGTTCTCGCGGGAACTGGCGGCAGCCAGGGTCTTGCCGACCTCATCGTCAATCAGCTGCACATAGATTTGCTTGTTGCTTCTGAAGACAGACATGCGCGGACGCTGGGAAGTGCCAGAGACCTTCTTTCTGATGCTCTTCTTGATGAACTGTCTTCTCTCTTGTTTAGTTTTTGCCATTGTGATACTTTTCTTACTGAGGTATTAATGCTTACTTACCGGCAGATTTGCCTGCCTTACGTCTCAGGACTTCGCCTGCGAACTTGATACCCTTACCCTTATAAGGTTCAGGCTTGCGCATCGAGCGGATCTTTGCGGCCACCTGACCAAGAAGTTGTTTGTCGTGTGAACGCATCTTCAGAATGGGGTTCTTACCTCTTTCGTTGATGGTTTCAATCTTAATCTCCGAAGGCATCTCCATGAAGATGTTGTGTGAGAAGCCCAGAGCCATTTCGAGGATTTGTCCCTTGGCCTCGGCCTTGTAGCCGACACCGACAAATTCCTGCACCGTTTCAAAACCTTCGCTGACGCCCTTGACCATGTTGAAGATGAGGGCGCGATAGAGTCCGTGCATGGCACCCGGCTTTGCGATGGCCTCATTGGGCTTCACATGCAGCTGGCCGTCTTCCATCTCAAGGATGACATTGTTGCCGAACTTCTGCGAGAGTTCACCTAAGTTACCTTTAA
>JBGYWU010000074.1:0-3308 GCA_041842265.1 Candidatus Limimorpha sp.
AAATGAAGATTTTCTCAGATTTATAAATCTTCCTATAAGAATTCTCAAACGACACGAGGCCGGGGTTTTCAAGCACCTCGCGCACATTCAAAAGCCATTCCTCCGAAGTCTGCTTCTCACCTTTATATAAATAGTGCGCCGCCTGACCCGTCTCGGCGATATCGTCCATCCGGGTGGTGCGGATTTGTACTTCAAACCAGAGCTTGTCGTCATATTTCACCGTGGTGTGTAGCGACTCGTATCCCGTGGCTTTGGGTTTGGTAATCCAGTCGCGGAGACGTTCGGGCATGGGGTCGTAAATATTGGTGATGGCCGAATACACGCTCCAGCAGCACTCTTGCTCATCCTTCAAGGGACAATGGATGATGACACGCGCCGCCATCAAGTCGTAGACTTCCTCAAAAGGCACATTCTGTGCTTTCATCTTGGCATAAATAGACGGTACTGACTTCAGTCTCCACTTCACTGAATAGGCAAACCTCGGTTTGCCGTTCCTCTTGGTGCGCTCCAGCTCGGCATCGATGCCCTCCGAAATACGGGCAATGAACTTCTCTGCGGTTTGCCTGCGGGTTTCCTGTGTTGCGGCAATCTTGCCTTCAATCTCATGGAAAGTCACCGGATTCTCGTAGAGCATCTGCTTTTCCTCCAACTCGGCTTTCAGCCTGTAAAGGCCAAGTCGATGAAGGATGGGAATGTAGATATACTTGATTTCATGGAAATACTTCGACAGCTGGTCAGCATTCACATCGCTCTGGTTACGGACGTCATACACACGGTGCACAATCTTCAGCAGCACCGCACGCATGTCATCAATCAACGAAAGGAACATCACCTGGAAGTTGTCGGAATTGTAGGCTACCTTTTCTGTATCCAGCTTGGAGAGTTCGCTGAAGTCCTCGAGAACAATGGCAACCGTCTTTCCGAACCGCTTCTCCAGTTCCAAAAAACTCACATCTTCTTTATAATCAACGCCATGCAAAAAAGCCGCCGCCACCGAAATATAGCCCAAGCCCACCTCAAGCACTGCGATGCGCCCCATCTCGATGAGGTGAAACATGTAGGCCTTTCCAGATGCCATATAACGCCCGTCATATTTCTCCAAACAAAAACGGAAGGCCTTGTCAATCAAGGCCAAATGGTCGTTTGCGTTGACAAAAGGGTGAATATCGTCAAGCATAGACTGATAGGCCTGCTGAATGGCCAATAGATCCATTGATGAATATCCTGCCATGATTTTCAATATGGGAGACCTTGGAACCTAAGGCAAAGGGGGATTAGGGAGACCATACGTATTGCCGGCACGTGTTCAATGGCTCCGAATCCGAAAATATTCCTTACGTTGCTCATTATTAATCAGTTATTTTAACAGTCAGTTGGTAACCAAGCAAGCTGTCGTAATAGGGCTTCAACTCCTCAAAGCTGCCGTGCATGACGGCGCATTTGCCCTTGTAGTGCGTAATCCAGGCGCAGGTTTCGGCCTGTTCGCGGGTATGATGGCATACCTTCACCAAGGTGTCGATGACGTATTCAAATGTATTCACATCGTCGTTGATGAGAAGCAGACTTTTTTCGTTGTCAATCAGTTCCTCTGTCAACGTATCGGCATATTCCTGTTCCTTGTTCATAAACTTCCGATTTCTTCCTTCCGCAAAAGCGGAAAATTGGCGTGTAAAAATACATATTATTTCCAAAATGGAGTGGGAAAAACCGGCGGGAAGTGTTTTTTTCCTACTTTTGCCCTCTCGAACGCAACCATGACAATGCAGAACCGCTTCATTAAAAATATCATCTTCCTGTTGTTTCTCAACCTGTTGGTGAAGCCGTTCTGGATTCTTGGTATCGACAGCGAGGTACAGAACCTTCTCGGCGACGCCTCATACGGCACCTATCAGGCCATCTTCAACTTTTCAATCCTATTTTATATACTGCTCGACCTCGGCATCACCAATTTCAACAGCCGCGCCGTCGCGCAAGACCCCAACAACCTCTCCAAGCATTTCGGAGGCCTCACTGTAATCAAGTTGCTGCTTGGGCTGCTATACGCGGCTGTCATTTTCGTCGTTGGCTACTTCTGCGGCTACAACGAAGGCCTGAAACTCAAGTTGTTGTTCTGGTGTGGTCTGAACCAAATCCTGCTCTCCTTCATCCTCTATCTCCGATCGAACATACAAGGTCTGCTGTTGTTCAAGCAGGACAGCATACTCTCTGTCTTCGACCGTATACTTGCCATCGTTATCATGTGCCTTGTGTTATGGAGCGGATGGTTTCCCAAGGAGAAGTTCAATATCATTTGGTATTTGCAAGCCCAGACATTGTCCTATGTCTGCACTCTTGTCTTTGCCTTAACCCTTGTCATGCGTCACGCCAAAGACATCAGTTTTCAACTCAACTTTCAGTTTTTCAATGAGATACTAAAACAAAGCATTCCGTTTGCAGTACTTGTGCTGCTAATGAGCGTATACAGCCGCATCGAGCCTGTCCTTCTTGAACTTCTGATTGACGACAATGGCATTCAAGCTGGAATCTACGGCCGTGCCTACCGCCTTTTTGACGCGGGCAACAACCTCTCCAACCTCTTTGCCATCATGCTGCTGCCCATGTTTTCGGCCACCCTGAAGGATAAACCCGAATTGAACAACCTCGTCAAGACCTCGCTCAATGTCATTGTAGCCATAACCGGCATCGTTCTCGTGATGTGTGTCTTTTACCGACAAGAAATCATGCAGATGTTGTACGATCCGGAGCCCGCCGAAACAGAGGCCGACTATCTCATGCGTATCGGCCAATACGCCAAAGTATTTCCCCTACTTATGGGCAGTTTCTTTTGTTTGTCGACAACATACATTTTCGGCACGCTGCTCACTGCCAATGGCAGCCTCAAACAGCTTAACCAAGTGGCAGCGGCAGGCGTAGTCATCAACATCCTGCTCAACCTAATAGTCATTCCACGCTTCTATGCCATGGGAGCGGCCTGCACCAGTTTGTGCGTGCAAGCCGTAACCGCTTTTCTGCAATTCTTCATCTCCAAGCGAATCCTGAAATTCGAAATGAACCGCCGCTATTTCCTCCACATCGTTTTGTTCATGACTTCCATTGTTGCGATTACATTTTTATTCAAACAATTGAATATCAATAATATAATTGGATTTTTCATTGTCTTTGCAATCAATTGTGGAGCCATCTTTTTTACCCGATTGCTCGGAATAAAAGATATTGTCAGTTTCATCCTTCCCAAGGGAAAAAAAACATAATCTGACTTTTTTCATTGTCAATTCAAGAGAAATCTCTATTTTTGACGACTTATTTCA
>JBGYWU010000075.1:0-7430 GCA_041842265.1 Candidatus Limimorpha sp.
AAAAAAAAGAAAAAAGGCTGCTCAAAAACTTTTGAGACAGCCCCTTTTTTGTACAATACAGCGTAAAAAAACTAAAATGACACACGGTGCAGCCCGATGCCGTATGGCCTATCGATGATGTCGATGATACGTTGGTAATCATTCTCATTGGCCACAAAATCAAGCTGATTGCAATCGATCAACAAAATGCGCATACTGTCCTGCTGCTGACGAAGGAAATCAAAATAGCCCTGTTGGATGCTCTCCAAATAGGCATCGCTGATTTCCAACTCATAAATGCGCCCCCGTAAACGAATATTGTGTTGGAGGCGAGCCACATCTGAATAGAGGTAAACCAACAGTTCGGGGTTGGGCATGTTGGAAAAGATGATGTTATAGAACCGCGAAAACAGCTGATACTCGTCTTCCTGCAAATTGTTGCGCGAGAAAATCAGCGACTTGGCCACATAATAATCCGAGATGATGAAGTCATGAAACAGGTCGAGTGCGCCCAGTTTGTCCTTCAGCTGTTGGAAACGCAAGGCCAAAAATGTCATCTCCAACTGAAAGGAATATTTGTCGGGCTCTTTGTAGAACTTCGGCAAAAAGGGGTTCTTGTCTCCCTCAAACTCCTCCAAAATCAGCTGTCCATTGAAGTCCCTTGCAATACGTGTGGCCAAACTGGTCTTGCCCGCCCCCACAGTTCCTTCCACCGCTATATAATTGTAATGCATTGTTATTCGCTATATTCAGTATCCATTTTTCTCACAACGAGGGTGTCGGGGCAACGTTCCAGAAGATCGGTCTGCGTTAGTCCGAAAACAGGATGCACCAACTCGGGAGCCACCTCACACATTGGCAACAGCGCAAAACGACGGCGATGCAACCGAGGATGTGGCACAATCAAAGTCTCAGAACAAATCACCTGACCACCGAAATACAAAATGTCAAAATCGGTCGTCCTTGAGGTGTAGCCCGCAATTTCGTGATGCCGCTCACGCCCCAATTCTTGCTCAATCTGCAACAGTTGTTCCAACATGCCTTCAGGCGACATCGCTGTCTCTATGACGACAACCCGATTCAAAAACCAGTCCTCCGTTTTGAAGCCCCAGGGTTCTGACTCATAAGGCGCCGAAACCTGCACCACTCGGCCACACCTATTATTAATAAACAGGCAAGCCTGATTAAAAATGCCATTCTTGTCCCCCAAGTTTGAGCCGAAGAGTACGTAACAGGTTTCCACCGCTGATATTTTTTGCAAATATAGCGTTTTATCACCAATCCAAACGAATAAAATGTTACTTTTGCAACCTAAAATGTCAATACACGCAACATTATGAAATTTTCTAAGGTATTATTGGCCGCCTTCTTAGGAACGCTTATTGCATTAGTTGTAAACTTCTTCATCAAGGTGGGAGTAATTACATCCATGGCGTCGAGCCTCTCCACCAAAACGGAAACCGCAATCAAGCCAAAGCCCAATTCGGTACTATTCATGAAGCTCAACTACGCCATCCCCGACCGTACCACTGAGAATCCCTTCGGCGGTATCAACTTCACCACCATGGAGGCTCAAGACATGACAGGGCTGAACGACATCTTGCGCAACATTGAGCAGGCCAAGACCGACCCCAATATCGAGGGCATCTATTTGGAGCTGAGTAGTATTCCCACTGCCACTGCCACACTGCAGGAAATCCGCAACAAACTTATTGAGTTCAAAACTTCGGGCAAGTTTATCGTCAGCTATGGAGAGGTATATTCCCAAAGCGCATACTATATTGCCTCCGTTGCCGACAAAATCTACTTGAACCCCGAAGGAATGCTCGATTTGCACGGCATGGCCACTCAAATCACCTTCTACAAGCACCTGCTTGACAAACTCGACATCGAGATGCAAATCGTGCGCGGTCCAAACAACCGCTTCAAGAGTGCCGTAGAACCCTATTTCTTAGACAAGATGAGCGAAGCCAACCGCGAGCAGATGGAAAAACTGCTGGGTACCGTGTGGGGCCAAATCCTCTCCGGCATCAGTGAGAGCCGCAGTATCAGTATCGAACAACTCAACCAAATTGCCGACAACCTTGAGACCTATTTCGATGCCGACAAGGCTTTGGAATATGGTCTGGTCGACAACCTGTACTACAAAGACCAAGTGTTGGAAGAGTTAAAAGGACTCACAGGCAGCAACAGGAATATCAATTCCATTGGCAACACAAAATACGCCAATTCGTACAGCATGAAGAGCACCAGCAAAAATGAGGTGGCCGTTATCTATGCCTCCGGCAACATTTATGACGGCAAGCGCAACGAAGAGGGAAACATCTATTCCGAAAGCCTCTCCAAAATCATCCGCAAAGCCCGTGAGGACGAAAACGTCAAGGCAGTGGTACTTCGTGTCAACTCACCGGGCGGCAGTGTCGTGGCTTCAGCCGTCATCGGCCGCGAAGTCGACTTGACCAAGGAAGTGAAGCCCGTCATCGTATCAATGGGCAACTACGCCGCTTCGGGTGGCTATTGGATTTCGGCCAAGGCCGACCACATCTTCGCCGACCCCACCACCCTTACCGGTTCCATCGGCGTGTTTGGCACTTTCCCCAACATGAAGGGCTTCCTCAACGACAAGGTCGGCCTGACTTTCGATGCAGCCAAGACCAATGAAAATTCGGATTTTGGCAGTGTTACACAACCACTCACCGAGTTCCAACACGCCAAGTTGCAGGGGATGGTGGTAAAGGCCTACAACGACTTCACCAATCGTGTCGCTGAGGGTCGCGGTCTGACTCAGGCCTATGTCGACAGCATTGGCCAAGGCCGCGTGTGGGCTGGTGCCGATGCTATCGGGCTTGGCCTTGTCGACCAACTCGGCGACCTTGAAGACGCCATCGACTACGCTGCGCAGAAAGCCGAGTTGGGCAACGACTACAAAGTGACGGAATGGCCTAAGAAAAAGGACTTCTTCACCCGTATGATGGAGTCGATGAACACAAGCGACAAACTTGATGCCGAGATGCGGCAGAGACTGGGGGCCTACTACGACTATCTTAAGGGTTTGGAGAACCTGCAGAAAAACACAGGCATCCAGGCTCGCCTGCCTTTCGACATGGTCATTGAATAATCATATTGCCCTAGAATGTACACACTGTTTAAGAAAGAAATCAGCAACTTCCTCAGCTCACTGATCGGCATCATGGTGATTGTAGTTTTTCTGCTCATCACCGGTCTATTCCTTTGGGTATTCCAAAGCGACTTCAACGTTCTGAACTTCGGCTATGCCAATCTGGACAGTCTCTTCATCCTAGCCCCTTGGGTGTTTCTCTTCCTTGTCCCTGCGGTTACCATGCGTAGCTTTGCAGAAGAAAACCGCACCGGCACTATTGAAATGCTGGGCACAAAGCCCTTGTCGGACTGGCAAATCATTTGGGCCAAGTCTTTGGCTGGAATGGCTTTGGTGCTGCTCGCCCTAATCCCAACCTTCATCTATTATTTCTCGGTGTACCGTTTGGGGCTGCCCAAAGGTAACCTCGACAGCGGCGGCATCTGGGGCTCTTATATCGGACTTTTCTTACTCAGTGCAGGCTTTGTTAGTATCGGCATCTTTTGCAGCTCGCTGACCAACAACCAAATTTTGGCCTTCATCATCTCCGTCTTCCTCTGCGGATTTCTGTTGATTGGCTTTGAGTTCATCTATTCTCTATCGTTGTTTGGCCGTGTCGACCTGTTCATCCAACAGTTGGGCATGAATGCCCACTACAGCTCACTAAGCCGTGGCGTGGTCGACACGCGCGACGTGTTGTATTTCCTGAGTGTGATTGCAATATTCTTGAGTGCAACGAAATTGGTTCTTTCGAGCCGCAAGTGGTAAGGAGGTGAGTGATGGAAAACAAACGCAAGAATCTGAAGAAAAACCAAATCGTTGCCTTCCTCACCACGATTGCCATCTTGGTTCTGGTCAACGTTATCGGATCATATTTGTTCACCCGCTTCGACCTGACGAGCGAGAAACGCTACACCCTGTCGCCCACCACAAAAGAGACCCTCAGCGGCCTCAACGACTATGTGTATTTCAGGGTGTATCTCGAAGGTGACTTCCCTGCAGGATTCAAGAAACTGCGCCGCGAGACCAAGGAGATGCTTGACGAATTCCGCGCCTATTCGAAATACATCGACTACGAGTTCATCAACCCTGCCGAAAGCGCCAACGACACCGAGATTCGAGAGACGTATAACCAATTGTATCAGGCAGGCTTGAATCCCACCGATTTGAACGTGCAAAACAGCGACGGTTCCTCGAAGCAAATGGTCATTTGGCCTGGAGCCTTGGTAAGCTATCGCAACAACACCGAAATTGCCATCGACCTGTTGGAGAACCAAATCGGCCAGTCGTCGGATGCGGCCTTGAATGCCTCGATGCAAAACCTTGAGTTCCGCCTTGTGGATGCCATCAAGAAAGCCACTCGCATCGAGAAGCCGCGTGTCGCCTTCATCGAAGGCCATGGCGAATTGAGCAACGAGGAGCTCGCCGACATCGCCAAAACCTTGGGACAGAAGTACAACGTGGAACGCAAAGCCATCAACGGCCAGATTGACGCGCTGATGCACCGCACACAGGACACCACGAGAGACGTGAGCGTCTTCCCCTCCTACGACGCCATAGTCATCGCCAAGCCCACCGAACCCTTTGACGAGAAAGACAAGTTCCTCATCGACCAGTATATTATGCACGGCGGTAAAGTACTGTGGCTGGTAGAACCTGTGTTTGCCACGATGGACAGCTTGCAAAACCAAGAATCAACCATCGGAATGGAACAGGACCTCAACCTCGACGATATGCTTTTCCGGTATGGCGTGCGCCTCAATCGCGACCTGCTTCTCGACCTAACCTGCGCCCAGCTGCCCATCCGTACTGGACAAGTGGGAGGCCAAGCCCAGCTGGAGTTCTTCCGTTGGTATTACTTCCCCTTGTTGCAAGCCGCCTCCGATCATCCCATGGTACACAACATGAATGCCATCAAGGCTGACTTTGTCAGCTCGTTGGATGCCACAACATCATCCAACGGCATTGAACAAATTCCACTGCTTAAGACCTCAAACTATACAAAAGTCTCTGGAACGCCGGTATTCATCTCCTTGGCCATGCTGCGTCAGGCTCCTGACCAGCGCATGTTCGCTTCCAAGGGCAAAAACGTAGCATATCTGCTGAAGGGCTGCTTCCCGTCGCTCTATGCCAACCGCATCCCACAAGAAATCGTCGACGACCAAGCCACCGGCTTCTTGGAAGAAAGCGAACCCACTGCCATGATTGTGGTGACTGACGGCGACATTATCCGCAACCAATTCGACATCCGCACCCACAAACCCTTGCCTCTGGGCTTTGACCAATACACGGGCATCACTTACACCAACAAGCAATTCATCGAGAACGCCATCAGTTACTTAGTCGACGGCGAAGGCTTGATAGACATCCGCTCGCGCGAGCTGAAGATCCGCCTGTTGGATGCCACCAAAGTGAACAAAGAGCGGATGAAATGGCAAGTCATCAACACCGTGATTCCGATTGCGCTCATCATCTTATTGGGTCTTGCCATGGCTTTCGTGAGGAAGAAAAAATACAGTAAAACTGAACATCATGAAGAGAAATAATCGTATTACCATCATTATTACCGCGTTGCTGGTCGTTATCGCTGGAGTGTTGATTTGGAACAACCGCTATCTCTCCACGATTCAAGGAGAATCGTCGGACTTTCAGGTGTGGGACACGGCTTCAGTCACTAAAATCTACTTGGCCGACCGCAAGGACAGGGAGTCGTTGCTCGAACGCCAAGAACACGGCTGGACACTCAACGGCACTTACAAAGCTCATCCCAAGCAGGTACAATACCTTTTGACAACCATGTACAAAAGCCGTGTCAAGATGCCCGTCTCCGTGGCCAGCCACGACAACATTGTCAAGCAGTTGGCTTCGCAAAGCACCAAGGTGGAGGTCTATCAGATTGTGCCACGCATCAACCTTTTTGACAAAATCAAACTGTTCTATCACGAGAAGCGCACCAAAGTGTATTATGTGGGCGACGCCACCATGGACAGCAGCGGAACTTTCATGCTGAAGGAAGGTGCCGACAAGGCTTTTATCGTCTATATCCCCAGCTTCCGCGGCTTCATCACGACCCGTTTCACCGCCAACCCCGACGACTGGCGCAGCCATACCATCTTCCAAGAAAACATGGCAGACATCCAATCGGTTGAGGTAGATTTCAACGAAGACCCCGAAGGCAGCTTCCGCATCGACAATATCGGGAAGCACCAATATAAGCTCACACGCCTTTGCGACAACCAAGACTTGCCCTACGACACGCTGAAAGTCATCAACCTCATGTCATCATTCAGCGACCTGAGCTTTGAGGCTTTGTTCACCAACACCATGCCACAGGAACGCATCGACTCCATAACAGGATCACCCTTCCTACATTATGTTGTCGTAACGGACAAAAATGGCAACAAGCAGGACATGAGAACCTTCAAGAAGCTGGTGCTGAACGGCGTAACCGACTTGAGCGGCGAACTAGGCGACATAGACCGCGACCGCATGTATGCCCTTGTCAACAATGGTACGGACTTCGTACTCGTACAGAACTATGTCTTCGACAAGGTGCTGCACGATGTGCGCTACTATGAGGCCGGTCATCCCATCATTGGAAACATGGGTTACTTTGAGGAATTGCCTTAAGCCTTATTTCTGTTTCAACAGCCCAACCATCTTGAAGCTCACGTCGGTGAAAATGATTGGTGCGTATCCGTTGCGCTCGATTTGGCGTATGGCTTCATCGAAGAGTTCGGCAATCTGATACAGATTGGCAGGGGTGACAAAAGGTGCAAACTTTGAATTGAACACCTTTTCGTCCTCAGGCAGCATCACTATTTCCGCAAGATTATTATCAAACAACAGCGAATTACGGATGATGCGCAGGCCATATTCCAACAATTCTTTCTGTTTTTCACGACCAAGTGCTTTAATGTTGTTCGAGAAGTCTATCAGTTCGGAATAGGAGGCGCGGAAGCAGAGACGCATCCACTGTTGGAAAGTGGCGAAGAAATATTTGTGCTCTTCCGAATCTTGTACTGAATGGGTGGCTGTAATCCAGTTGCCCTCCGAAATCATAGCGGCATCGTGGGCTTGCTTCTCATCACATCCGAGACGCGCCATCAATGCCTCTTGAACAGCTCTTATTTCAATAGCAGGAATCTTCACCATGGCGGTGCGCGACTTGATGGTGGCTAAGAGTTCCTCCGCTTCTTCGGCTATTAGAAGGAAAACGGTCTTTTCAGGTGGCTCCTCAAGCAGTTTCAGCAGTTTGTTGGCTGTGTCAACGCGCATCTTCTCCGCCATCCAAATGATGGCGATTTTATAGTCGCCTTCGTAGGCCTTCATGTTGAGCTTGCGCAAAAGCGAA
>JBGYWU010000076.1:0-3951 GCA_041842265.1 Candidatus Limimorpha sp.
GTTTGTTTTCGGTTTCGACCAGTTCAAAGGGAACCAGGAAGAGATTATCAAAAGCATACTTGGCGGCAACCACACCTTTGTGCTGATGCCCACGGGAGGAGGCAAGTCGTTATGCTACCAGTTGCCCGCATTGATGTCGAAAGGCACAGCCATTGTTGTTTCGCCGCTCATCGCACTGATGAAGAACCAAGTGGACATGATACGGAACTTCGGCACTGAGCTGGGCATCGCCCATGTGATGAATTCTTCGCTCTCGAAGGCAGAGCTGATGGAAGTGAAAGAAGACCTGAAAAGCGGCAAAACCAAACTGCTTTATGTGGCTCCCGAATCGCTCACCAAAGAGGAGACGATTGAGTTTCTGCGGGGTCTCAAGATTTCGTTCATCGCTATCGATGAGGCCCATTGCATCTCCGAATGGGGCCACGACTTCCGCCCCGAATACCGCCGCCTGCGCCCCATCATCAACGCCATCGGCGACAACCTTCCCTTCATTGCCCTGACCGCCACTGCCACGGTGAAGGTGCAAAACGACATCATGAAAAACCTTGAAATCACGGACGCCACGGTCTTCAAGTCGTCCTTCGACCGCCCCAACCTCTATTACGAGGTAAGACCAAAGACCAAAGACGTCATCAAGGACATCATCAAATATATCAAACAAAACCCGGGCAAGTCGGGCATCGTATATTGCCTCAGCCGCAAGAAAGTGGAGGAGCTGGCCGAGACCTTGGCCGTCAACGGTATACGTGCCCTACCCTACCACGCCGGCCTCGACAGCCAAACACGCAAGGAAAACCAGGACAAGTTCCTCATGGAGGAAGCCGATGTCATCGTGGCCACCATTGCTTTCGGCATGGGCATCGACAAGCCCGATGTGCGCTTCGTCATCCACCATGACATCCCCAAGAGCCTTGAAGGCTACTACCAAGAAACCGGACGTGCCGGCCGCGACGGAGGGGAGGGCAACTGCATCGCCTTCTACGACTATGAGGACATCCATAAGTTGGAGAAGTTCAACAAAGGAAAAAACGTCGCCGAACAAGAGATTGCGCGCGAGTTGCTAAACGAGACCGTAACCTACGCCGAATCAGCCGTTTGTCGACACAAACTGCTGCTCCACTATTTTGGCGAAGAATATAATAAAGAGAACTGCGGAGCGTGCGACAACTGCCGATCACCCAAGGAGAAATTTGACGGCAAGGACGACCTTAAACTCGTCCTCGAAGCCGTGGAAGACACCAAACAGCTCTTCAAGACCAAACACATCGCCGAACTCTTGGCCGGCAAACTCACCGGTGACATCAAAGCCGCCAAGCAAGAAAACAATGAGTTCTTCGGCGCCGGAGACGAACACGACGAAAAGTTTTGGACCGCCGTCATCCGACAAGCCTTGGTCAACAAGCTGCTGTCAAAAGACATCGAGAACTACGGCATCCTGAAAATCACCAAGGAGGGCAAGAATTTCATCAAGAAGCCTTACACCATCATGCTCGTCAAAGACCACGACTACGAGAACTCTGACGACGACGACCCGGAGACCATGGCCGCCATGGGCGCCAACAAAGACGGCGGTGCCGACAAGGCCCTCTTTGCCCTCCTGAAAGACCTGCGCAAGACCATCGCCAAACAGAACAACTTGCCTCCTTTCGTCATCTTCCAAGATCCCTCATTGGAGGACATGGCCATCCAATACCCCATCAGCAAGGAAGAGATGACCCAAATCGCCGGCGTGGGCACGGGCAAGGCAGAAAAGTTTGGCGACCCTTTCATCAAACTCATCAAAGAGTATGTGGAAGAAAACGAAATCACCCGTCCCAACGACATGGTGGTGAAGTCCGTAGTCAACAACTCCGCGCTGAAAATCGGCATCATCCAAAACATCGACAAGAAAATCCCGTTGGAAGATATCGCCTACGGCAAAGGCTTGGAATTTGACGAACTGCTGTCGGAAATAGAGAGCATAGTTTCGAGCGGCACCCATCTCGACATCAACTACTACATTGAGGAGAATGTGGATGTCTACCATCGGGAGGACATCCTCGACTACTTCCACGAAGCCGAATCCGACAATGTGCAGACTGCCCTCCGCGTGTTGGGCGAAGACGAATACGAAGAGGAGGAAGTCCGACTGATGCGAATCAAATTCTTGTCGGATGTCGGCAACTGACCTGACCAACCCTGTCATAACAGAGTTATCGCATGATTGAAACAAAACGCCTTATGAAAGGCTTGAGTCGCATACTGATCGTATTACTCCTGTTTTCGGCTTGTGTCCGCAAAGACAAAAGCCTCATGCCTGAGCGTTTGCTCACCGAGCATGAGATGATCGACATTATGACAGACGTACAGGTCATCGAAGCCGACATCAACTACCAAAAGAAACAGGAGCGCGAACGCGACCCCAATGACACGACAAAGATCGCGGTGAAAGACTACTTCAGAATGTCGCGGGAGTATTATTCACAACTCTTTGAGCATTATGGGATTACGGACAGCATCTTCTCTCAAAACATGCAGTATTACACAGAGCGGCCTGAGGTGCTGGAACGTGTCATGGATTCAGTGATGCAACGGTTAATTCGGGTGCAATCCGAGCCACAAAGGGGTGACAGCCTATAGAATGCCTTCGTTATACACCATCACGAAACACCCTCATCCGAACCGGAAACAACATCATGGACAACACATTAGTCCAGCAATACATGCACATCGTTTTCCATACGAAACGCACTGGCATCACCATGCACGAAGTAGATCTGGAACGAATTTTCGATTATGCGGGAGGCGTCATCCGCAACATCAGCGGTGGTTTCAATCCAGGTGGGCGGTCGCCACGAAGGGGTTATTTCATTTCTTTAATTCCGCCGCAATCAAATCATTCAATTTTTTTGCCACATCCAGCAACATGCTCTCGTCCGTCGGGACGGGTACAGGGTGGAGGTTGAGGCGGCTCAGGGTTTCCGGCGAGCAGGCAGCGCGGTCGCCTTTGACGGTGGTGTAGTCGTTCTTGAATGTGGAGGTTACCTCGAAGGGGATGAAACACTTTTCCTCACCATCCTCCAACCGAATGCTGCAACTCACACAGTTAATAGCCATACAGCCCTTCACCGTTACACTCTTGTTTTGCGAATGGTCAGTCACTTCAACGGTTTTTCCGCCATTGGTCTCTTTAAATGTCACCTCATCAAGCCGCACGGGTGAAATCTTCACTCCATTTACCATGACAACTAAAGAATACACATAAAGGGGCTTTTCGTCCCATTCCGTATGAAATTCATTGCAGGTGGGCAGCTCGCCTTCATCGAATGCAAGCGCCGTTGCCTTAAATCCTTGTGGCAAAGGTTCATCTGTCGCGTTTCTGAAACCGACAAACACGGCGTCGCCAAAACAAAGGGAAGTCCTCAAATTATACCGCGGAATGCTGGGATTATCCTTATTTGTCTTACATAGTTGCAAAAAATACTTCCTCGCTTCCTGCCCGTCTTCTTTCGTCCCCGTGGAAAGCAATTGGTTGATTTTCGCCGCCAAAAAAGCTTCCGCTTTGTTGCGGGCAACCGTCATTTCCCCGTCAAGGTTGAGCGGCACATAGTTCATGCCTTTTTTGACTTCCTTCGGGAAGCAGGCCAAGGCTTCATTGCGGCCTTTCATGCTGAGATAGCGTTGGTAAATCTCAGGCCACACTTCAGGTTGCCCAATGGCTTTCAAGGCTTGTATGCGCTCGTGGTCGGCCTGGTTGGCCTTGTGGTAAGAGGCTGCCGCGAAATTGATATTCCGAACGTTCATGTCGCCATCGCAAATTTCGGGTGCAAGGCGTTGGATCACTTGGTCATATTCTTGAGCTTCATAAAGTTTCTTGGTCGTGTTGCAGGCTGCCAGCATCGCGCAGAGCAATAACAAGGGAATCAGTTGGAGGTGTTTCATGTTTTCTCATTTATCGGTTAAATAAGAAAA
>JBGYWU010000077.1:0-5539 GCA_041842265.1 Candidatus Limimorpha sp.
AGAATATGTGAACCCCTACAACGGACAGAAGATGTCGGTCATGCTCCGCACAGACTACGACGAGGAGGTCGAGCAGCTATTGAATGCCATCGGACTGAAACACTAACCCCCGATTTGGGTCACCTCGTTGCGGAAAACAGGTGCTTTTATCATAATAACGAATCCCCCTCTTACAACACCATTCCCATTTTGCAGTTGAAAACAATATGCAATTGGGCGTTATTGTATCACTTTGGAAAACAGAGGGAAAGCCCATCCAAAAACATCCGGACGACAAGAAAAAAAAGCGCTGTCAAAAATTTGGCAGCGCTTTTTGTTGCGTGTTTATTGTATGGTTATATCTTCGTTTCCGATGGCGTTTTTCATGATGCCGACCCTGGAACTCTCAATGAAATCGAGGATGAAATCGCGGTCTTCGGAAGCGGGAAGGTTCTCGCGGATGTATTGCACCGACTGGCTGATGTTCATGCCCACGCTGTAAATGACACGATAGACATCCTGGATGGCATTGATACGCTCTCGCGAGAAGCCGCGGCGTGTCAAACCTATGGAATTGACGCCTGCATAACATACGGGATAGCCCGGCCCGGTCTTCACAAAAGGCGGGATGTCCTTGTTGACCAAGGCGCCCCCCGAAATCATGACATGCGCGCCGACACGGATGAACTGGCTCACCGCAGACATTCCCCCAAAAATGGCCCAGTCGCCAACAGTGATATGACCAGCCAAATTGGATGCGTTGGCCATGATGACATGGTCACCAAGATAGCAGTCGTGCGCCACATGGGTGAACGCCATAAGCAGACAGTCCTTGCCCACGACAGTGTTTCCCGAGGCAGCCGTACCCCTGTTGACGGTGGCCGACTCACGCACGGTAGTGCCGTCGCCGATATGGCAATACGTCTTCTCTCCATTGTATTTCAGATCTTGCGGAATGGCTGAGATGACCGCGCCTGGAAAGACCTTGCAGTTCTTGCCAATGCGGGCGCCGTCCATGATGGTTGCATTAGGACCGATCCAAGTGCCGCTACCAATTTCAACATCCTCGCCAATCCATGCGAAAGGCTCAATCTTGACATCGTCCGCAATACGGGCACCCGGGTTGATGTAAGCTAAAGGTTGGTTCATTGTTTTCTTGCTTTCAACCGCAAACTTTGGCTCATGCCATAGCATACGGCTGATGTTTGACAGCAAATCAGAATATTAAGGTGTGCTTGATTTTCCTGGCAAAAGCTGTGTTGGAGAAGTGGCCCGGCTTAACAGCGGTCACCTTGCCCTTGATGGGACGACCGACCAAAGTCAAATCACCTATGACATCCAACAATTTATGCCGGGATGGCTCATTCTCGAAATACAGTTCCACATTATTCAGAATACCACATTCCTTGACCGTAACTTTCGGCTTCTTGAAGAAATCAGCAATATGGTCGAGTTCCTCAGAAGAGACATTGCGGTTGACAAACACGATAGCATTGGTCAGGTCGCCACCTCTGATTAGGTTACGGCTGATGAGGGTTTCCAGCTCATGAAGAAAGACAAAGGTGCGGCAAGGAGCGATCTCTTTTTCAAAGTCTTTCAAATCGCTCAGAAAAGCATGTTGCTCATCAAGTACTTTCGTATTGTATTTCACTTTCACGTCGACTTGGAACGAATCGGCTGGCTCTATATTCAGCTCGATGCCCAGGACATCATTCTTATAGGAGATCGGTTCTTCGATAACGAGGTAATTGCGAGGCGCGTTCTGTTCTACGATACCCGCCTTATGGATGGCCTCAACAAAATACCTGGCGCTGCCGTCCATGATGGGCATCTCCTCCATGTCAATGTCAATCATCACGTTATCGATACCCATGCCCCGCAACGAGGCCAACACGTGCTCAACAGTGTATATCTTCACACCGCCTTTCCCAAGGGTGGTTCCGCGTGCGGTATCAATCACGTTGTCAACATCAGCTTCTATGATGGGGCGGTTTTCAAGGTCAATTCTACGAAAACGAATTCCGGAATTTACAGGAGCCGGATTGAAGGTGAGGGTACCACTCTGACGTGTATGAAGACCTGCGCCTTTGATACTGACTCTATTAATGAGCGTACATTGTCTATCTTGCATAAGAATTAAGTTGTGTGGTACTTCCCCACAAAAATCGGGCAAAATTAGGAAAATATTCCACAAGCTCAAACAAAAAACGCAATTATGCTGGCCTTTACGAAGCAGAAAACATGTAATACACACAAAACTAGATGTTTAAAAAACACATAAAAAACAGTCTTTTCGGACACGGAATCCTGTTTTTCCTGGTGTTGACCTTAACCATCACCTTCTGCACTCTATTATTATGCACCTTCATCTTGGGCGATATCCCGACAACGACAAGGGGACACGAAGCCAAGCAAGGTAATGACATTGGGCGGGATTGTGCCGGCCCCATCAGCGTGAAGTGCAGGAACGCTTCCATTCCCGTTACCCTAAACTGGGGGAATTACCCGCCTGAGGGAATACTTCGCAGTCGCAAATTATTAAAAAGGTTTAATACGGGAATTGAGAGTTAGGATTTTTTGAGTGCCTCCACTTCCTTTTTCAACTCAAGGATGGTTTTTGACATCTCATCCAAACGGCGGATATGGGCAATCGATTTTAGGTATTGGCGCAAGGGTTGCGTTGGGCTGCCCATCAGGTTGTCTGCCTTTTTAATGTTGCCCATGATGCCCGACTGCGCGCCAATTCTGGTGTCGTCGGCCACCGTGATATGACCCACAAATCCGCACTGGCCCGCAATCACGCAGTTCTTCCCGATATGGGTGGAACCGCCCACACCCGTTTGGGCGGCCATGGCAGTGTTCTCCCCCACTTCTGTGTTGTGTGCCAACATGATAAGATTGTCGAGCTTCACTCCTTTGTGGATGCGTGTCGAGCCCATGGTGGCGCGGTCGATGGTGGTATTGGCGCCAATTTCCACATAGTCCTCAATGACCACATTGCCCACCTGAGGTATCTTCTCGTAATGCCCATCGGGCTGCGGCGCAAAGCCGAAGCCGTCAGCGCCAATGACCACACCCGAGTGAAGGATACAGTTGCTGCCCACCATGGTATTGCGATAGAGTTTCACACCCGGATTCAGCACCGTATTGTCGCCAATGGTGCAGCCATCGCCCACATACACCTGCGGATAGATTTTCACATTATTTCCGATTTTGGCATTCTCGCCCACGAAGGCAAACTCACCAAGATACAGATTCTCGCCGCATTGTGCTGTAGAAGAGACAAAAGCCAATGAAGAGACCCCTTGTTTGTTCTGAGTCATCTGGTCATAGAAAGCCAACAGTTTGGCAAACGAAGCATAGGCATCCGGCACTCGAATCAAAGTGGCTTGGATGGGCGCTGTCGGCTCAAAATCGTCGTTCACAATGACGATGCTCGACTGAGTCTCGTAGATATAATGCGTGTATTGGGGATTCGCCAGGAAACTGATCATGCCGGGGACGCCTTCTTCGATTTTGGCCACGTTCCACACCTCGGCATTAGAATTGCCTTCCACCTTTCCTCCAAGGATTCCAGCGATTTGAGAAGCAGTGAATTTCATCCGTTCTTTAGTTTTAATTATGAACGCAAAAACCAAAACAATATTACAACAACCTTTCGAAATCGCGCTTCAAGACTGCAATGGCCTGCTCTACCACAGGATTGGGCAAGGCCACCAGACTCTGTGCCAAGATGGAGACATCTCCCTCTTCCTTTAGCTGCTCGAAGGTTGTATTGATTTGATTGGCAAGCTCTTCCTTAGCATTCACCACAGCGTTCCAAGTAGTATTTGAGACATACAACTGTTGTGCAAGATTATGTTCGAACTCCTCTCTCACGTTTTGCAGCAAAAGCAAGTGCAGGGTCCCTTTCTCCATGCCAGGCGTATAGATGCGCTTCACCAGCTGGGGCAGTTGCACGCGTTCGAGGTAAAGCAAAAAACGTTCGTAAGCCTGCACCTTAAGCGGCATGATGATCTTCAAGGCTTGCACCTTGAGTTCCATTTTACTCCCATTGCGGAGTTCGGCGTCCTTCATCTTCGAGAGGCGTGCCAATATAACCAATGCCGCCACCATCAATAAAAGGCCTGCTGCCATGATGGCGATGATAATCCAATTGTTCATTTTCAATCAAATTTGGCTGCAAAGGTAAGGTTTATTTTGGAATTATTCCCAATTGTACAAAACACAACCAAATGAAAAAAAGAATAATTATATGTGATTTTTGACTCATTTATGCGTTAATTATACGAACAACAATTAAAAACTGACAAATCATGAAAGCATTAAGCAGAGAACACCAAGCCGTGTTCAATTTCAAAACAAGTATGGCGCAACTAAAGGCAATAGTTACAGACGAAGAAAACATCTTCTATGAAAGATTCTTTGACTCTTTCGAAAGTGCCATTTCGGACTTTATTCAAACTGAACTATTTATCAGGCAAGCAGAAAGATGTGAGGTCCTAAACGTCAACACAGATTTTGCGAACTACTCCAGAAAGCAAGGGATGTCCTACAATGACGAAGGTGTACGGATGACTTTAATGTCCAAAGAATTCTTGGAACAGTTTGCGTCTTCACAATCAGTTGAAAACACCTTTGACCAATCTCTCCAAACAGAGTTAGAAGCTTTTCAGAACAAAATGAAAGAAGAATTCTCAAAACTGGAGATTAAGGCTTCTGACGCGAAAGAAATAGGCGAAACCCTTACTAAGACGATCGAGTCTCTCTCAAATGATTGCATTGAACAAAACCTACTGCAGTTCATGGAGAACCAATTGGTGGAATTAGCTAAGGTGAGAAAAACAGAGAGTCGTGGCGCAGAAAAAAACATTGCAGTTTGGAAACTTATCGCCATCGCAGTGCTTATTGGTGTAGCCACCTGGTCAATCATAAAATGCAAACTCACTCCTTGGAGATGTTCTTCCAAAGAAAAGCGAGTATACGATACAGTCATGGCAATAGCTATGATTACATTTGGAGCTTGTGAATAATCAAAGAAAAAAGAAAAAAATCATGAAATACCCCATTAGATTTTTCGTGTTTGCATGTGTATTGCTTTTTTGTACAAGCTGTGCCACAACGCAAATTGCAAAAAAGCAAACCCCTGACCAAACCAAGGTAGACCTATTCTTCGCAGAAAGGCCATCCAAGCATTTCAAAGAAGTCGCTTTCCTGGAAGCAGACGGCAGTATTTTTCATTCGCCAGAAACGTTGCTGAGAAAATTAGAGAGAAAAGCCGAAGATGAAGGTTACGATGCCATCATCAATATTCAGTTTTCATCCAAATTTTGGTGGCCGTCGGTTTCTGGAATTGGAGTAAAATACGAATAAAATTCCAAAGAATAAGGGTATGATGTTTTATGTTCATACCTTATTTTTTATGTCCAATTCGCTCTTCATGCAATCTCCTTAGTTTTTGCTTGATACGTTGAATTCTTGTACCAACGTTAGTGGGACTTATTCCTATAATCTCACCAATCTCTTTATAACTATTCTTATCCAAATACAAATAAATAAT
>JBGYWU010000078.1:0-4529 GCA_041842265.1 Candidatus Limimorpha sp.
GCAATTCGTTTCGTAACGCAAAATCAAGCGGTTGCCTTATTGATAATTAATTATTATCCAAATTAAATGTACAAGACATGAACGCAAACAAAATTAAAAACTACACCAAAGAAATCGAAGGTGGCAACACCGTTCGGTTTGAAGCCGCTGGGAACAGCGGCCGCATCCACATCGAAGGAAGCGGACAAATCGTGATGGAAGTGTCTGTAGACGGCGTGAACTACAAGACCGTTGAACACGATGTAAAATTTTACAACGGCGTGGCAGAAGCGCCGTTTTCGTTCTACATCGGCGACAAGGTGCGTCTGAGTGCCTCAACAATCACGGCTGTTTCAGTTAATTACAATAATTTAAAATCTTATTAAGATGGAAGGATTCAGATCGACATCGGGCGGATTCGACACAACATTGGACCATGCAGGCACCGCACCCGGCGGTTCCTCCTCCTCCCACGACGCCGTAACTTACACGCCTCAGACGCTCACGGAGGCGCAGAAGGCGCAGGCGAGGCAGAACATCGGGGCGGGAACAGGTGATATTGCACCGTTGTCAGTACAGACAACACATGCGGAGCTTGTGGCGTTGTGCGACACGGGCAACCTCGTGCCGGGCACATGGTATAGGATTACCGACTACCAGTTCACAACGACACAAAACGATATATCCAGCAAAGGACATCGGTTCGACATCCTTGTCAGGGCTGACACCCAAGGCAGCCTGTGTGAGACAGCCTACGCTGCAAGGCACGTTGGTGATACATACTTTCCTGAAAACACCAAGTTCGAAGCGTGGGAGCTCAAGTATTGCATCCGCAACGACAGATCAAGGTTCGGTTGGGCAGACGAGGAAAACGGCAAGGGTGTAGTCTATTTTATGATGGATGAGTTTGGCAACGAGGCCCATTTTGACTTCAAAAATGCGGAAGTTGAAGTGTATTTTGAAGGAACTCCTATAGCAAGGGGATATGTGTTCGGAAGGGATAGCGACCTTAGTCTGACTGGCAATATAAAACGGTGCAAAATAGGAGCATGCAGAGTTTTCAGCGGCGGGATGGATATAGCACCAAACATCATCACCGGCCAATCAAGTGGTATTACAATCGGTAACTACAGCCATTGGTGTCTTATCGACAACGGAACATCCGCAAGAATAGGCTATAATTGCAACAGCATCATTTTGATATCCTGTTCGAGTATTACTATTGAAGATAACTGTTCATACGACCTTTTTAGAGGACTGCACAATTGCACTGTCGGGACTGCGTGTAGAAACTTGTACATAAACAGGAATGCCGAGCAAGTAGTATACAATAATGTAGTATTCCTGCCAAAAACAAGTTCCGAAGACACTCCTGAGGGACTTGTCCAGAACGCGAACTATTGCCAATATGTCGGTAAGGCCACAGACGGCAGTATCCGTGTGTGGAATCCTGCCGACTTGCCTGATACAGGTAGTGGCGGGGGGGGGGGAGGAGATCCTATCGTGATGTAAGAACATGATTTAGTTTTGAAAAGCAAAAGCAATGGAAATCTCAATTTCGGAAATACTGACCTTCGTATTCGGCGGCACCTCTCTTGTTACACTTATAGAGGTGGTTCGTTACAGGAAACAGGACAAACGCCAGCGCGAGGCAGAGGCGAAGATTAAGGAGCGCGAGGCCGACGACGCGGGCACATCAGCACAGGCAAAGCAGATAGACCTTGCCGACAAGTACTTTGACGGCATGCTGGCGATGATGGAGAAGCTGCGCGACAGTCAGGAGCGCGGAACGCTCAATCAGGACAAGATGCTTGACATGCTCAATGTAATCGACAGGAGGATTGACAATATGGAGCTTCGCATAAGCGACATGGAGACATACCTGAATGGCAATTATCACTCATTCTTGGCTGAAAAGGCAAACAAGAAACAAAATAAAAACTCTAAAAACACAAGTAAAAATGAAGAAATTAGCTAAATGGCTGTCGGAGCACGCATGGGTGCTCGGCGGCGGCGGAAAAGACTCCGTACTGCACCTGTGGTGCGTTTTGTCCGCTATGTTGTTCTTTATCGTAGTTGGACTGACCGGATGGAACGGGGACGGGTTTGTCCTGTCTTTGGGTATCCTTTGCCTTGGGACAAGCGTATTGCCTCCCATCGTGGCAGGTATCATCGCGCTGGTGAAGAGGCAGAAGTGGAACCCTTGGTACTGGTTCCCGATGGCGATAGGCGTTGCCTTTGGAGGTTTCATTGGCAGTTTCATCTGCTTCGTCTTCGGATGGCACGGCTAAAAACACAATGAAATGAAGAAATTAAAAGCTTGGCTTTACGGCATAAAGGCAGACAAGTGGCTGCATGTCATCGTCGCCTTGGTGGTGGTTGAGGTATTGTTTCTTGCGATCTTCCACGACATCGGCAAGCCGGCGGGACTGACCATGTCGGCGGCTATCACCGTTGCATTATGCTGTTTGAAAGAATTATACGACATGGATTCCAATGATGGTGTCGCCTCATGGGGCGATATCATTGCTGGAATTGTAGGAATAGTAATCGGTGTAATGGTAATGATGGTTTTGTGAATCAAAACCGAGGTGCCCTTGTGCTGATGGTTTCCACCAAGTGCGGGTCGACATGATTAGCGTAGCGTGTCGTCATTGACAAGTCGTGATGGTCTGCGTGTTGCATGACAGTCAAGGGGTCTATTCCACTCTTCAGCATTTCGTTGATTCCCGTGTCGCGCAATGAATACAACTGCATCTCGTCAGGCAACCCCAACGCCTCACGCATGTCCTGCCAATCCTTGCGGAATCGGCTGTAGGCCATCTGTTTCTTCCCTGGCATGTAGCCGTCGGAAAAGAGGTAATCGCTCTTGTTGGCGTGTCGCGTCATCTTCTCCAGCCTAGTGACGAGTTCCGGAGTGAGTGACGGACTTCGCCGATAGTGTGTCTTGCTGTCATCCTCGCTTACCTCTATATATCGGTCGGCCAGCATCAGGTCTGACACGTGCAGCCGCCAACACTCCTTCGGGCGTATCAACGCCGAGAATACCAGTTCGCAAAGGACAATGTAATTCTCGTTTCGCTCCGACCAATACTTGTAGATTTCCTTCCTGACCTCGTGAGGCACCATGATACGTTTCTTTCCTTCCTCACGCTTAGTCTTGATGGTGGAAAAGGGGTTTTCTTTGCAATAGAATTTCTCTATGGCGTAGGTGAAGAATGCCCGTGCTTGCTTCAGACGGTTGTTGTAGCTTCGACCATGCAAGCCTTTTTCCTGCACGATGAAGTCCATGAAGTTGGTGGCCATCACGCGGTTGAAGCCCGAAATGGAAATCTTGCCATAGTTATTTCCCACCCATTCCTTAAACACCTTGACGAAAGAGCGGTAATTGATCAAGGTGTCGGGGCGCACGTCGCCCGCTTTGTCGACCAGGTATTTGTCGAGCACGGCATTGATGGGGGTCAGCTCACGCGAATTGCCAGCACATCCCTCGAAGGGATTCCAGCCCGTGGCCAACTGTGTGTTTAGCCTGGTGATGACATCGGCGCAATAGGCCTTGAAGTCGGAGACTCTCGAATACTTCTTTCGAATGCGGTTCATCTTGATCACCCGTCTTTCCATCGCATTGAAAGCCGGATTGAACACGCGGTATTCGATGGTCCAGCCATGCGCCGTGTATTTCAGCGATGCCGGAAGGTAGCTGATGAGAGGTTGAGAGTTTTGGGTTTTGACGAGACACATTTTTTTTTCTTCTTTTGTGGCCGAAACCTCAAAAGAATGAAAGTCAGTGTGTTACAAATTTTGCGCCGATTTTGCGCCGATTTAAACTCAGAAAGTCAGCGTAAATCGCTGACTTTCAGATTGTAGTGGGACGTACTGGACTCGAACCAGTGACCTCTGCCGTGTGAAGGCAGCACTCTAAACCAACTGGGCTAACGTCCCGATAAAAGAGACACGATTGAATCGTGTCTCTATGGTGGGGCGAACAAGGATCGAACTTGTGACCTCATGCCTGTCAAGCATGCGCTCTAAACCAACTGAGCTACCGTCCCAAATGCGGCTGCAAAAATACGGCTTTTTCCGAAACTGACAAGTTTTTTTCATCAGAAAAATGCATAATTTTTAGCGTGTTTTTGTAATGTACAGAAAAACAATTGTTTATGTTTTATTAGGGGTGTAGGTGTCGTTTCAGATTTACTGTCAAAACCAAAGGACAGCCTCAATAGTGCCGTCCTTTGGTGATATAGCCTCATACTTTATGGAACTTCTCATTTGCCATAGGCAAAGTGTTTGCGCTATGGTGATCATTCTCATTAAAGGTATAGGTTTTCGCATCGCGTCTTTCGCCGATTTTAACCACGGCATAATTTTCGTGCCTTGGAATGTTATAGGAGGAGACGGAATCGGCGACAAAACAGGATGATTTTTCATTCCCATAGGTTATCACAACCGAATCGCACATACCAATCACGTCGGTAGTGCTTCCACCAGAGAACTCAGTTTCCTGAGAGAGCTGTTCGTTTATCCCAATATGGTGGGTTTGCGACAGC
>JBGYWU010000079.1:0-2992 GCA_041842265.1 Candidatus Limimorpha sp.
AACTAAGTTTATCATTCAACTCAAGGATGCAATCGTTAATATCAACTCTGTAGATTTGAGTAGCACGTATTATTCCAACGCAGAATACAAACGGCTGAATGCAGCAACTAATGCTGACAGTGTTAGATTGTCAAAAGTGCGAAACTACATTGAGAATCAAGGGCTGATATGGATGGCTGATCATACAAAACTATCAGACCTTTCATATGCTTCCAGAGCACAATTATGGGGAAAGGATTATAAATCCTACGGCTTTGAATACTATGCTGGGGGAATCTATTGTATGTTTGCACCAAACAATGGGGTTGATACTAGCGAAGAATATGTTGCTAACTTTGATTGGAGAAATCGTCATGGCGCCAATACTCCTAGCTCTCCATACTATGACGGTGATGTGTATGGTACGGGATGGCTCTCTCCTATCACTTGCCAATTAGGTTGTTGGGAAGATGGCGTATTGTCTTGTGTTCAACAGAGTGAATGTACCGGAGAGTGGCGCTCGGCAGGAACTTGTTGGTCGTTTGGTACTACTGCTCAGGTTGAGGCTTTGGCCAATCTTTACTACAACAATCACCTCGATTTGGATCTTTCCGAGCAGTACCCTGTTTGCCAAGAGTATCAAGAGTATGTGTCTAATGGTTATATGCAAAACCCTTTTGATGGTTTTAGACCAGAAAGCGCCCTGGATCATTATCGGAACGAAGGTGTCCCTTATGAGTACTGTTGGCCATATACGGCACGCCCTGATGGATGCGAGCCTTCTTGCCCTGAACCAATGGATCGTGTAAACATTAATTCATACATCAAACATGAAAATATAGGCGTAGAGGATCTTAGACATCTCATAATGGAACATGGTCCTGTAGCTGCAAGTGGGATTCCTTCTCAAGAATGGATAAATCATTGTATGCTGCTTGTCGGCTGGGGTACCATAGATGAAGATTCCCCTCGAGTTACGGGTTTGCCTGGACAAACCATCCCAAAGAGTTATTATGGAATTACATACTGGATATATAAGAATTCGTATGGCATTTCTAATGCCAATAACATGTTTGACGGCTATAGTTATATCATTCATAGATATACAGATGGTAATGGACACGATTTGCATACGCCAAAAACAGTGTTTGAAATTCCCGTCCCCATTACTGTTTCTGGTATATCGGAAAGTGATGTTTTATGTGAAGATAAGGATGGCGATGGATATTACAATTGGGGCTTGGGACCTAAACCGGCGCATTGCCCTCCTTGTCCAGACGAGCCTGACGGAGATGATAGCAATCCTAGTTTGGGACCAGTAAACGAGAGAGGACAACGTACTATCATCAATACCTATAATTCTAGTTTTGAAAGTGGTTGGGATGATTGGATTCAATTATCTTATACTAATAATAATCAAGAAGACCTTGATTGGTGGCGCCACAAAGGACCCACGGGAAACTATGGACATGGCAATCAACCTTTAGGACCTCAACTGGCTCAGGACGGCGAATACTACATCTATACGGACGGAACCTATTATCCCTATTTCAACAATGATAGGGTTTTGATTCAAAGCCCTCCCTTCGACTTTAGTGGTCATGGTGAATGCGTTTGTTGTATTGATTTTTATTATCACATGAAATCATACAATTATGGGAGTGATGAAAAAAACAGATTGCAAATTGTTTTTTTGAGGCGTGGAGCTTCACCTAAAACAGAAACTATTGCTGAAGACAATCAAGGTGATGAATGGCGGCATTGCATAAAAACAATTCCCGAGGACGCATATCAAATACAATTTCTAGCTGAACATGGCATGGATTATTGCGACATAGCCCTTGACAACATCACCATCGGCCCTTGGAATCATGATGAAACACCTATTGTGATTACCGAGCAAACTGTTTGGGAAAATTCCACAGAGATAAATCAAGACATAATTGTGGAGAATGGCGGGAAACTGACGATAATGAAAACAGGCACATCTCAGGTTAATATAAAGATGCATCCAGAATCGAAGATTATCGTCAAACCTGGAGGCCAATTGATTCTTGATGGTTGCAAATTATCATGCTATTGCAAGACGGAACTATGGCAAGGCATCGAGGTATGGGGCGACAAGACCAAAGACCAGAAAAAACACAATGGAGCCTATTATCAAGGTTACTTGGAAATGAAGAATGGCGCTACTATACAGGATGCAATATGTGCTGTTGAGCTTTGGAATCCTAACCATTGGAGCACTACCGGTGGAATCATAATAGCAGACAATGCAATCTTTAACAACAACGCCAAAGCAGTACACGCCCTTCACTATCAGCACGTCCAAAACGGGCAAATTGCCGATTACAACGCCAAATTCACCGAATGCACATTTAAGATAGGTGTAGGCTATCACAATACCATTCCATTTTACAAGCATGTTGACTTGGCACAGGTGCAAGGTGTGCGCTTCAATGGTTGTACCTTTAGGATAGAAGAAGATGTGCATAACATTTCCGATTGGACTGTCGGCATTGCCGCCTACAATGCGGGATTCACCGTTAACGCTACGTTCCAACCGAACATCTACCCCGAGCTAGTCAAAAAGAGGTCTTCTTTCTCTGGATTCCAAAGGGCTATCCAGGCTGTGCAGGTTGGATCGGGTGAGGTTCCGAAGTTTACTGTGAAACACACTGACTTTAGAAACAACGACTATGGCATCTTTGCCCGCAAGAGCAATTATGCCACCATAGTGGACTGCGACTTTGAGGTAGGCTTGAACGCTTGGTACAGTTGCAATGCAGGCATCCAATTGGATAACATTTCAAGCTTTGCCGTTGAGGAAAACCGTTTTTCGAAAGGAAACAAGGCCGTGGACGACAATTTCGGCATCATCCTGAAAGACACGCAGGGCCAAAACGAAATCTACTACAACGACTTCGACGGCTTGTATTGCGCCAACTTGGCGGTTGGCGTGAATAATATGGGTTGTTCCCAACAACAATTATTTAAAGGCCTTGAATATGGC
>JBGYWU010000080.1:0-3504 GCA_041842265.1 Candidatus Limimorpha sp.
TCATTCATTTCGGCGACCTCAAAATGGCTGCTGAGGGAAGTTACCTTGCCGCCCGATTGGGTTACACTGACGGTTAGGTTATCGTTGGTCCACCCCGATGGTGTAAAGAAACCGTAGTAGTAACCATTTTCAGGGTCGTCGGGATAGTCCGTTTGAAGAGGGATGTCCATACCTCCGACATTTGCACTGACATTGGTGAATTTTATCACTTCGGGATGTTCGACATAAGCCGAAACAACAATCATAACTTGATGTAAATCATCTAGATAAACAACTGTACCGTCATAGGGTCGGCGAATCGTGATTTCAGGTGTATACAGGTCGGGATCCACCACTTCAAAACTTTTCACCACATCGGGGGCAGGCAACCAGCTTGCGTTACCGGCTTGGGTAGCTTTCAGCTTCACGACACCGGTCGCACCTGTCAAAGTTAGGACATTGCCGTTGATTGTAGCCGGGCCTTCCATGATCTCGAACGAAACAGGCAGTCCCGAAGAGGCCGTAGCCTCAAGTGTAATCGGGGCGTTGAAAACCAGTTGGTTGGGGATGTCAGCCATCTCGATGAGCTGGGCATTGCCGTCAGGCTGCTGGCGCACTAGAATGTTGTCAAAACCGCCTGTGCCGCCCTGCGAGTGAAAGAAGATACCGTCCCAAACGCGGTAGTCGTTTTTGTCGCCCGAACCGGGAGTGAGGTTCATGCAGACGTTGGTGCAGCCCGCCATCTGTATCCATTCACCCTCACAGTTGGGTTTGACGAACACCGTCACTGCACCCGCGCCGTTGTATGCAGAGAAGTCGAACGACAGTTTGTAGCGGCTCCATCCGTCTTCCTCATAATCGAAGGGAATGGTGGTGCCGTCAGGCAAGCACACGATGGCGTGGCCGCTGTCGCCTTGGCTTTTCACGAAAAGGTGGACGCCACCATCGGTTTCGGTCATGCCAGGCAGGATGTGGCCATCACCGTCGCCGTCGAAGCCCACGCCGAAAAATGCGCCCCACCAAGTGCGGTTCATGTCCATCTCAAGGTCCATGATGCCGCCTTGCTGAAAGCTGAAGTTGAAGTTGGACGATGCTTTGCGCGTAGCCGTGCGGCCTACGCCTGCGCCGCCGTAGGGATACCAGATGGCGATGCTCTCGTCGGGCGCCATGTCAGCGCCGCAAACATAAGCGACATCGAAGTCTTGTGAAGAGCTTGCCGTTTGATAATGGGTCATCCAGCCGTCCTGACCATGGAGGTTCTGCGAACCCTCGGTGAGGCTGTTGAAGTCGTAAACGTATTCCTCTTGGGCTTTTCCTATGATGACAGCGCAAAAGAGAAACAATGCCAGTAGAGATACTTTATTCATAGTGTTGATTGTTTGAATTTGGGGACAAAAATAACAATTCCAACAAAGTAAAACAAAATTGTAGAAAAAAAACACTATTTTTGCACCCTCAATAACAAATTGAACAATGAAAAAACTTGTTTTGTCATTTTCGTTGCTGGCTGTTCTGGCTTTTTTCAACGCATGCTCCACAGATGTACCGCTCTATGCGGATTACAAGGATATTCCTGTGGTTTATGGCTTGCTCAACATGTCGGAAGACACCAACTACGTTAGAATCAATAGGGGCTTCTCAAGCAACAACGAAAACCCCATCAACGCCTACGATGTGGCACTCATTGCCGACTCCTGCAATTATCCCGGCAAATTGAGTGCCTATATCGTTGAATACAAAAGAAGTTACGGCAACACCTACAAACCCACGGGCGACACATTGATGCTTGACACCATAACCATCCATAATAAGGAGGAGGGTATTTTCTATTCTCCCAGCCAAAAGGTGTATTATACTGCCGACAAGCTCACCAACAATAGCGAGATGTCGGATTATCTGTACAAACTCTTCGTCTGCAAAGGCAACGACACCATCACCGCCAAAACCGGAATCGTGGGTGGCGAAAATTTTAAAATCAACACCTTCGCCCTCAGCTTCAAGGCCGCCCCCAGCACCAATTCCAACAAGATCACATTCACTCCAGCCGACAACGCTGTTTTTTACGACATGGAGTTTACCTTCACCTACCACGAATCGCACAATGGAGGTACCATGGTCGACAAGCAGGTGAGGTATTCCTGTGGCACCAAGAGTTTGGAGAATTTGGTCAGCGAAGGCGGATTGTATTATTTCTCCTATGGTGAAAATGTTCTGTTCAACCTTATGGAAGAAGCCATAGGCGCCGATACAGTGAACGTGACGCGTACTTTCGACGACAAACCCATTCAGGTCAGATTGGCAGCGGGAGCCGACGGGCTTTACAACTACATTCAGGTGAACTCACAGTCGGGCTTCTCGCAGAGCGTACCCGACTATACCAATGTTTCCGGAGGCTACGGCGTGTTCTCATCCAGAATCAATATTGTCAAAGACCTTGGAATCTCAGCTGCCGCTCAAAGAGACCTTTACGGCAAACCATGGGGATTTGTCCAACCATAATTAGCTCAAAACAAGTTTTATGATTCGATCCATGACAGGTTACGGCATCGCCGAACAAACCTACAATGCAAAGAAAGTATCGGTTGAGGTCAAAACCCTAAACAGCAAACAGTTGGATCTTCAGGTGAAGTTACCCAATGAGTTGCGCATTGCAGAATTGGATTTTCGCAACAAAATCGGAGCCAAACTGCAACGCGGCAAGGTGGATGTGGTCATCAACATCACCAACACCGACTTGACCCAAACCTACCATATCGACTCCGACATCGTAAAAGCATACAAAGATCAGATTGAGGCATTATCAAACCAACTCAACATCCCTCCCACTAACGACTTGGCGGCATTATTGTTCAAAATGCCAGGCATTTTTAATGTTCCCGAGGAGAGTTATGATGAAGCTTTGGTCGGCAAAGTAGGCGAGACACTTGACCAAGCTTTGGACATTATCGACGGTTTCCGCATTCAGGAAGGCAACACTTTGGAAAAAGACCTGTTGCGCCGTGTTGACCTTATTCTTGACCTGCTTGACAAAGTTGAACCCTACGAGAAGAACCGCCTTGAAGTCGTCAAGCAGCGCGTTACGAAACACCTTGGCGAGTTGACCTCGACCGGGCAATTTGACGAAAACCGTTTCGAACAAGAGCTGGTTTATTACCTTGAGAAATTGGACATCACCGAAGAGAAGGTACGCCTGCGCCAGCATTGCAACTACTTCAAAGAGAGCTGCGACGACGACCAGGCGGGCAAGAAACTCGGCTTCATCGCTCAGGAAATGGGGCGCGAAATCAACACCCTTGGCTCGAAAGCCAATGAGGTAAACATCCAAAAAATCGTCGTCAAGATGAAGGATGAATTGGAAAAAATCAAGGAGCAAGTGTGTAATATTCTATAGACTACCACAGCAGAAAACCGATGGACGGAAGCAAAAAACAACCATGAAAAAAGGTAAACTTCTCATCTTTAGTGCCCCGTCGGGCTCAGGCAAGACCACTTTGTTGAACCATGTCATGGCCAATATTCCTGAGA
>JBGYWU010000081.1:0-5658 GCA_041842265.1 Candidatus Limimorpha sp.
AGACCATGAAGACCTAATGTAATCTGTTAAGTTTTGGTTGATTCAGGCCTATAATGACAGCTTTAGAGATAGTTCCGAGCCTGTTCTCCCAAAAGAAGAGGATGTATTTATTGCAAGCATCATCAATGAATATGTAGAAAAGCAGAATTGGAGCGGTAACAACTCTTTTCTAGTGAAAGCAGAGTTGTACCGAGAAGCCGGAGAGATGGAAAAATGCTCAACGGTCTTATCTGAAATCGACCAAGAAACACTTCAAGATTTTAAAGCAAAAATCTTTGCAGCGATTAAAGAAAAGATGGAACAAGGAGACAGAAGGGTATTTGAGTTGTCTTTTTTATATTGATTCTAGAACCAAAACAATAACAAAATAATAAAGAAAATGCAAACAAAACAACCCGATGGCAAAGGCTCGTTGGATTATGACGAGGCCTTGGACATGCTTAAGGCGTCGTTGTCGTTGGAAAACAACCCCAAGTACATTCCGCCCATTGAAAACGAATATGCGTTTTATACGTTTGGCACTTATCCTTATTGGTGTCTGAGTCAAGCCGCGCGGATTATGTGGACAAAAGTGAATGAATGGGAGGCGGATTTACAAAAATCTCACTTCGTGACAAATGATGAGTGGCCTTTCGTTATGGCTATGTTGAACGGCATGTCGCAATACGAGCTACAGATGTTTGCTGAAAATGTGCCGGATGGCAGTGTGAAATGGCAAGCCGAACGGTTGTGGCATCGGCTTTATTCCAAGGAAAAAGAAGAACCTCGGAGAAATGAAACCATTGATGATTTGATAGTGAAGTTTCGTAATGAAGATCTAGACGAGTATCCCAGCGCCAGAGACCAACTTTTGGTCCGATTTGGGGGACAATCGTATGCTGACCAAGTCGAAATCGTCAAGGCTTTGCTCGAGGGTGAAGAATGTGACCGAGAATGGTGCTACGAGACAATGAAAACATGGTGGAGTGACGAGCTGATTCCTGATGTCAAAAGAGCATGGGAAACCTATCATGAAAAGGGATGTGCCAGTATTGTTGCCAGAAAACTCCCCTCAAGTTATGTCGTCTCCCATCGCGTGGAACTTGAAGAAAAGGACTATGCTTCGGTGTGCCTGCGCTTATGTACTGATGAAAACTGTCAAGTTGATGAAACGCGACTCAACAGGACGGAGTTCATCGAAATCTCAGCTCATAACCGCTGGAATATTGACGATAATGATGCCGACGAATTGCTTTTTGGTTATCTGCTGGAAGTGTTGAACAGTGAGTTTAGCTTTTGCATCAACCACAACGGTGAGTTTAGCCATTACATCGACCACTATAAGCATTACATGACATATAGTTACATCGATTATACCAAACAATCTGATAGGATGAACTATAGGCCCAGATTGTTATTCATCAAAGCGGTAGACGAGTATGTCATTGCCTTAGGAAAAATGGGCAAAATCGACACTATTGTCAAGTTTTATCGATGGAGCATGCATGTACAGCAATTGCTGGAAGACTATCTCTCCGATTTTGCCATTGCCGAGAAGATTTCCGAGTTGATGAAGGATGACTTCAGAGCTTATCAGAGATGGATTTGGGGAACCTTTAAATCTTTGGCCCTGCAAAGTTTCCCATTTGATGTTTGTGAGTTCTGGAATACACACAACAAATACCATTTTTCGAATCATGATAAATCGTATTATTATGGGCGAAATTGGAGAGAAGATATGTTTGGCGGGATTTGTTAGACCATAAATAACTCAATGAGCTAAAAGAAAAAGCCATTAGCAAACTTAATATCAAGCAATGAAAACAACAAATCTAATCTACTTTGCTTTCATCCTAATGTTGGCTTGTACATGTAACAGCCACGAATCAAGCGAGCCCATCGTTAAGGGAAAAACCAATATCCGCAAGGACAGGTCCGAGTTGGTCAAAAACTTGCCAAAGAAGGAGGGCTTGATTGAAAAATGGTTTGTTTATGACAAACCTATCAACGGTTATGATGTCAAGATTCATTGGCTGTGTGATAAAACATACGGATACTATGGAACAGGATACTTCTATTTCGCAAACGACAGTGCAACGAAAATCCTAACCCATCCAATTGATATTGAGGGATGGTTTGACGAAACAGAATTGATGGAAACTCCAGACACCATAGTCCTGAATCAGTATTACGATGAATCATTTCAACCATATTTGGATTGGAGGACTATTGTCGGTTTTGCCGATTACAACTTCGACGGCAAAAAAGACCTTGTTGTTTGCGAGTCCCCAAGACCATATCGCGATTTTGACCCGGATAATTGTCTTGACTGCGAGACCTTTGTGTTCTATTCGGATTATTCTGAAGGTTTTGTGCAAATCCATAATGTGCCGTTTTATAGATTGTCCACCGAAACTTGCCGAACCTGCTGCACATTCGACACAACAAACAAAACCCTATTGTTGGTTTCACATGGTGGAGCTTGTTGCTATACTTCAGAAACCTACTATTTTGAAGAAGGACAACCTTACGAGTCAATCAAAATTGTCCATGTGGAACTGGGTGATGGGGTGATTGATGACACGACCTATCATTACTACAATTACAGTTGGTAAAATTTTGCCACCTCAACCCGCCAATTTTCCCCAATTTTTGCAAAGTGCAGTTTACAATTTTTACGATTTTTGTCGATTGCATTCGGCAAATTTTGTACGTTTGAAGCTGCTTAAAACGGAATTCTATGAATAAACATGTTGTATCCAAGTCCATAGCTCTCGTCCTTTCTTGGCTCACACTTTCACCGTTATTGCTCATTCTTGATGGGTGTTGGAAGCTCCTGCCGAAGTGGTTGAGAATACTGCTATTCTTCCTTTCGCCGCTGATGCTTATACTTATTGTAATTGCTGTGATTTTGGGCGATATGTACTATTCGGATTTCTATGCGCGGCATCATTTTGTCAAACCTAAAGTGGTTGAAAACATCACTGGTGTTCGTTTGCCCAATTATAAGGTCGTTAAATACGAACGTGGCCCTCGGTCTTTCAATGGAGATTACTCGGATGAGTTTGTGTTGGAATTTGAGAATGTGCCCGATGAAGCTTTTTATGATACGCCCAAAGAGCATTTTGATAGCTTTGAGCCAGGAAAGTATAGTTATAGTGCCATCTGGGGCAACGGATTAGAAGCGCCCAAGGGCGAATCGGATAAGGACGACATTGGTTTCTCCATTAACATTGAAAGAGGCTCAAAGACATTTCATGTTAGAGTGATGGAGTGGTGATGTCAACGCATCCTAAGTCGAGGCGGTCGGCGTCGAAGTGGCGCCGATAGCGGGATTGCAGGTGTGTTAGGGACGGTTCTAAACCAATCTCCAGCGACTTTTCGGAATGCTTGAGGTGATTTTCCTGCCGAATCAGCTCAAAAAAGACAAATAATTGGCTCGTTTTTGCACTGATTTGAGCCGATTTTTCTATTTTTGTGAGCCGAATTGAATTGATTATGGACAACAAACTCATTCTGGAACATATTAAGGAGCATCCTGGCCAGTCTTCAAGTCAGATTGCAGGGGCTTTGGCGCATCAAGCTAGCTTGGCTACTGTAAAACGAGGCATCAATGAACTTGTAGAAAAACTATTTGTTTATGCCGAAGGTAAGGCTAGAGCGACAAGATATTATGCCTCGCCTTTATTCGCGCCTGTCGACTTGGAAGCTTATTTCAGTCACGAGGTCGATGAGCGAAACATACAGACGGGCTTCAATTTTGACCTTATTCCTGGCCTCCTGAATCAAGTCAGTTTGTTTTCTGAAAGTGAGATGCGGGAGTTGAACTCCTTGCAAGAACAGTTTTCAAAGAATTTTGCCGCCCTTTCAGATGAACAGAAAAGGAAAGAAATGGAACGCCTGGGTATTGACTTGAGTTGGAAATCATCCCAAATCGAAGGCAACACATATTCCCTTCTCGAGACGGAAAGACTGTTGAAGGAGAAGAAAACGGCTTCAGGAAAGACAAAGGAAGAAGCCATCATGCTGCTCAATCATAAAGATGCGCTGGATTTCATCGTGGCTCATCCCGATTATTTGGAGCATCTTACCATCTCACGCATTGAAGACATCCACAGCTTGTTGATAAAGGACTTGAATGTGGACCGTAACATAAGGACGCGACGTGTCGGTATTACAGGAACCAACTATCGTCCTCTTGATAACGAGTTTCATATACGTGAGGCGCTTCAACAGACCTGTGACTTGGTGAATAGTCGAGCAATTGTCTTTGAGAAAGCGTTGCTTGTATTGGTGCTGCTTTCATATATCCAAGCCTTTAATGACGGGAACAAACGCGTTGCCCGAATGACAAGCAACGCGCTCCTTATCGCCAATGGTTATTGCCCCGTCTCGTTTAGGACCGTGGACAGCGTCGACTACAAAAAAGCAATGCTGTTGTTCTATGAACAGAACAACATTTCCGCGTTCAAGAGCATCTTCATGGAACAATTCCGTTTTGCCGTTGAGACGTATTTTTAATCATCTAAACACCTTCCGCCAGACATGGCACTCCGGGGTCCCGCCGAGAAGGTCAAGGTAGTCCTGGTGATAATCTTCGGCAGGGTAGAAGACCATGACCTGTCGGATCTGCGTTGCGGGATGGTATCCCATCTGCACCAGCTCGCCGAAGACTTTGATGGCAGTGTCGCGCTCGGTGGCTTCATTGAACCAAATGGCAGAGAGGTATTGCGTGCCGATGTCGAAACCTTGGCCGTCCGCCTGCTCAAAGTCATGGATTTCAAAGAAAAAGCGCACCAATGAATCGTAGGAAACCATTTCAGGATCATAACTCACCTCTATGGTCTCCAAATGACCCGTGGTGCCGGTTTTCACTTGCCTGTAACTTGGGTTTTCGGTCACGCCACCCATGAAGCCGACCGCGGTACTTACTACCCCCCTGAGCCTCTTGAAGTAATACTCCACGCCCCAAAAGCAACCCGCTGAAAAAAATGCTGTTTTCATAGCTGTTCCCTAAATAATTCATGGATAAACCGCCTTGATGGCCTTCACTTCTCCTGTTTTTGGATCATGCTGTTGCCAACATATCAGGAACCTATTAGAATACATGGTGAACCCCTTTTTCATCACGATGGAATTTTACCGCAAAATTAGGAAAATATTCCAACGCGGCGATGATCTTATTTTTTGGGATAAATTCGCGGTCTGAAAAATAGGCCATTCATGGGTCAATGCAGTCCCGAAAAAATGTATTCTAACAGCGAATTTATTGGGCATGACTAAAATAATTTCGTGAAGAATAGCTGTTTGAATCGGTTTTTTTTGTACTTTTGCAGCCGTTTTTCAAAAGGACAATTCTATGATTAACATAACATTCCCTGACAAAAGTGTCAGACAATATGAAGCCGGTGTCACACCTTTGGACATTGCCAAAAGCCTGAGCGAGGGGCTTGCGCGTAATGTGTTGTCAGCCAGCGTGAACGGAAAGATGTGGGATGCCATGCTCCCCATCAACGAGGATGCAGCCATCCAGATCTTCACGTGGGATGACCCCGAGGGAAAAGCCACTTTTTGGCACTCGTCGGCACATCTCATGGCTGAGGCCATCGAGGCTTTGTATAAAGGAGTGAAATTTGGCATTGGGCCCTCCATCGACAACGGTTTCTATTATGACATTGA
>JBGYWU010000082.1:0-12536 GCA_041842265.1 Candidatus Limimorpha sp.
ACTTTCGCTTGGCTGTACAACTTTAGGAGAACCGCCATGGACCACGGGTTCTACTCCGAGTCCTCTGGGGCCATGATCCAAATCGCCTTCTCAAAAATCATGCTTGACAAATTATCGAATTGAAATTTAAACAAACTCTAAATGTAATCCATGAAACGAACGGCCAACACCTTATTAAATGCCGAGCATTGGGCGTGAGGGCAAGTGTCAGCAATCCACTCTTTCAGGCATTTGCAGAACGACTTGTAGTTGATGACCGAATCGGGGCGAAGCTCGGAGGATTTTTCTTTCAGATAGTCGTCTATTACCGATTCAATAGGAGTGAATAGCCTGGTGTTCTGCTGTTCGCCAAAGGGAGTCCAGCCACCCGCAAGTTTCGCGTTGATGTTAGAGACAACCAGGTTACAGTGCGCCTTGAAGTCGGAAGTGCGCTGAAAGCGCTTCCTGAGCGCATTCGTGCGCACGACCATCCTGCGCATGTTGCCGTTGCCGTCGAGGACATAATACTCGACAGACCACCCATGCGATGGCTGGTGTCGTAAAGTCGCGGGAACATAATTTAGTTGTAATCTCGAATTCGCATCAGACATTTTTTTCTCCTTTTGTACGGCGTACAAAGGCGATAAAAAACCTGTGTCAATTCTGTGGCACTTGTTCCATTCCGTTGATTGTAACGGAATGGCTTTCAGTGCCTTGTGGGACGTACTGGACTCGAACCAGTGTTCACGCCTTACGACCCCGAAGGAAACCCGAGCAATCCTGGCGCAATCAAGGCGCGTACCTTGACCACGCATCACTCCGAACTTTTCGAAGAGTTTGACCCAGAGAACATCTACCGCACCCTCTTCGACAAACCGCTGTCGAAATCCAAGATCACGATGCCCATCGTGAAGGCCATCGTGGTTGAAGACATCCGCGTTGCAGCCTCCAAGCTGAACTTCGCCATTTGGAGCGGTGTGTACGACGAAGCCGGCACGAACAACCTCGCCAACTTCGATGGCTTCGACACCATCATTGCCAAGGAAAAGGCACTCGCCACACCGACCATCTCCCAGTCCCTAGGCAACTATATCCAACTCGGCCAAATCACGCCATACAACGCTGGAGACAAACTCAAGCTGTTGTGGACCGTGGCCAACGCCATGCTGAAAAAGACCGACGGCACTCTCTTCATGTTAATGCCCGACTATGTGCGTGACATGTACATCGACTGGTGCACCAACCACAGCAACCAAAGCCTGGCCGCCCAGTATGTTGAAGCCTTCAACGGCGTGTATCTGCACAACAGCAACAAGAAGTGCGTCTTGGTAAGCCCTCCCGGTACTGACAACCTGACCCACATCATACTCACATCCAAAAACAACCTGCGACTCGGTTCCGATGGCATCGGTGAAGGTGAGAACGCCACTGGTGAATACCTGCTCCGTCTGCACGGCACCAACCCGCGAAAGGTGCAGATGTACACCGACTGTTGGATGGGTATCCAGTTCGAGGCCGTCACCAAGGAATACCTCATGTGCGGCTCGTTCACTGCCAACACTTCTGCTGTGTATGCCTCCACCGACCCCGAGAGCATCGACTTCGGCGAGGTGAACGCCAACACCACAAAGACCGAGGACATCACCGTCAGCGGCATCAACCTGACCAGTTCGTTGCAGGTCAGCGTCAACGGTGGCGACGGCAAGATCACCGTCAACAAGAGCGCCATCACTGCCGAGGAAGCCATGGCCGATGGCGGCCAAGCCGTCACCGTGACCTTCGCACCGACGGAAGAGGGTAAAAAGAGCGCGACCATCATCATCGCATCGGCGACCGATGACATCTATCTCGAAATTCCTGTCACCGGCACGGGAAAAATGCCTTAACATGAATGGTCGGGCATCCGTGTCCGCCCTATGTCAAACACTAAAATAGAACAATCATGAATTTAGAAGACATCAGATTCAAATTGGGTTCTGTGAACCCATCGGGCATCAGCGATGAAGTGTATTTCATCCCAAAGCAGGAAATCGCCACTTGGCCCACCATCGAAGACGACTTCGACGAAGCCGAAAATGGCGATAAATATGCCCAGTATGAAGGCAGCTTCGTCCTGGCCACTGGTAAGAAATGGACGCGCCTCTATTCAACTCAGGGTAAGGGTAAGATATCTTGGGAATATCAAGGCGAAACCGACTGTAAGGTCGTTGTCAACAAGGCCTCGCTGTCGTATCCGAAGATCACCAACGAATCCCGCGCCTTCGCAAAATTCGCCAGCAACGGCGACTTCGTGTTCTGCGTGAAACACGACGGAAAGTATTACATCATCGGAAACAAGGACTATCGCGCAACCCTCACTCCTAACGGAGACTCGGGTGACTCGGCAGGATCGGCCAAGGGCATTACAATCGAGATTGAGTGCCCGGACACCACACCTTTGCCGACATATACGGGTGACATCATCCTTGCTGACGGCACGCTGAAATGCTCGACAGGCGTGTTTTCTTCAACTGGTGGATGATGACGAACCCAGTCGTCACGTTCCTGAAAACTCGAAACGGCTACACCTTCGAGGAGGGTGCAGCCGTTTTCGCGATGTATACCAAAGACCGAAATGCAGTCGAGCGCGTTCGCAGGTCGGGTGACATCAAGTTGTTACAACACGAATTGAAGAAACTTGCCCATGTGCCTGGGCTGAAACCCGCCAACGGAAACACTGCGCCCATTGTTCCAAAAGAGACTGTTTCCGCTCCAAATCCAACCGAATCCGTTCCAAAAACGGAGGAGATTGTGCCTGTTGAACAAAAGGAAGACAAAAGCGATGTTTCGGAAGGTGAGAAAAACACCACTTTCGCCGAACTCAACTACTACAAATTCACCCGCTACGAGGACATGCCGACAGCCGAGACGCAGCAGCTTTGGCTGCGTAACAACGACCGTTGGCACCAAAAGATTGACCTCTACGCCAAGATGAAGTTGATGCCGGAAGGCCATGAGTTGGCCAAGGTGAGGAAAGAACTGGTGGAATTGAGCCGCGAACACCGCGAGTGCTGGAAACTCATCGACGAAAAATGCTGTGAGTTCTTTGCCAAAAAGGACAATCCTGACCCCGAGAAACCAAGTTTCAACATCTCCACCTATCGCACCTACATCTGCGAAAAGGCCAACCTCGAAACAATGACCGACAAACAGTTCCTTGAGGTGCAACGCCGTGTGGACGCAATGGCGCAAGCCGGCATCGCCCTATCGGAAGAGACCTTGAAGAAACTCCGGGAAAAAGGAATCAAATGCTGACTCGAAACGAATGTTACTATGCCACAGCAGGAAGAAAAGAAACAGCAGAAATTGCCGCCGACATCTGCGGAATTGTACGAGAAGCTTATCAACTCGTCTGAAGCCGAAAAGGTGGAGACGCTTGCCTCGTTGTTTTTTACGACCCAGCAGATAGCCGCCTTCATCGGCAAACCAGTCGAAGAGTTCAAACAGATACTCCAATACAAGCCCGATGACCCGCTGGCCATCGGCTACAACCGTGGCAAGATGCAGACCGAAGTGATGCTCCGTTTCGACACGAAACGCTTCGCCCTGGCAGGCAGCCCCGAAGCCCTCAAGGACATGAAAGAATACCTGCTGAAACAAAACATATCGGAACATGAGGAATGACAGCCTTGATGTAGTAATGAACCACCTTTTTGAGACCCCGACAAAAAGGACGGAATTGGCTCCGGCAGACGCGACACTGCTGAAGCATATCGAATTTTGTTTCACCTTGCAGCTCTCCAATCCGCTGTACACCGACATCCAGGTGCGCAATTCGCTCATGAACGAGTTCGACATGAGCCGACAGCAGGCATACAAAATCATGTCGATGACCAAGGTCGCCTTGGGCAATGTGCAAACGGCAGGCAAGGCTTGGATCAAGACGAAGATTGCCTATCTCCTTGACAAAGCTGCCACCCTTGCCATTGATGGCGACATCAAGACTTCAACCGTTCTCACCAAGATTGCCGAGGCATGGGGCCGCACTTACCGCACCGACCTCGATGACGGCGACCTGCTCGAAGCAAAGAAGTTCGTGCAGATTGAAAAGGTGGAAATCGTGACAGACCCCACCATCATTAATGTGCATGTGACCGATAAAGACCGCGAGGAAACCCGCAAACTGCTTGAAAAATACCACATCAAGTTTGACGATGATGTCATCCAGGATGCCGAATATGTGACCGCCGATGAGTCAAGTGTATCTGCATAACGGCCAACTGATGTGGTACCGCTGCATGGCCAACAGCAGCGTCAACCTATGCGCCCGCCGATGGGGAAAGTCCTATCCGGTGGCCATGCAGATTTGGACCAATGTACTTGAAATGCCGCGCTCGACGGGAGTGTTCGTAGCCTCAACATTCAGGCAAGCGCACTCGCGGACACTCCCTGCGGCACTTCAAGCCCTCGATGCGTTCGGCGTGAAGCGCGACATCCACTATGTGATCGGGCACAAACCCGACCCCAAACTGGGTTACGACACTCCATTGTTCCTGCTAAGCGATTTGAAGGATTGTGTATGGTTCGCCAATGGAACAATCATGATCATCGTCTCGCAGGAAGTGGTGCTTTCTGCCAACTCGATGACAATCCATTGGCTGGTGGCGGACGAGGCAAAAGGATTGAACTTCGACAAACTGCAATCCGAAATCCTTCCCGCCATCGGCGGCTCGTCGCGCTACTACAACGACCCGACAAAATACCCCCATCTTTGGGGCCAACACTATTTCTCTGACATGCCAGCCACCAAGGATGGCCAGTGGCTTATAAAGAACTACGAGAAAGAATACGATAAGCAGCTTTGCGACGACATCATCCGACTTGAAACGCTTCGGCAAAAACTCCTTGCCGAAGGGAAAGTCAGCCAGGCAATGGCTATGATGCCGAAACTGAACTACCTCCGAAGCAAGGCCACCTATTTCCAGGAAAGGAGCATTTTTGACAATATCGCCATCGTTGGCAACGACTATGTGCGCCGTTGTGCCCGCGACCTCACGCCCATGGTGTTCAAAGCCTCAATCCTATGCAAGCGAGTGGATGAGGCTGAAGGCAAGTTCTATGTGAACTTCGACCCGCTAATCCACACCTATACGGCCACGAACAACAACTTGCTTGAATCCTATCGGAACAAGCAGTTCGATTGCCTCATTGACGAAGATGTGCAACGCAATAAGTCAATCGCCATCGCCTTCGACTATAACGCGCAGATCAACTGGCTCGTAGCCGGACAAATCCAAGGTCGCCTTTTGAAAATCATCCACAGTTTCTACACCAAGTCGGACAAACGTCTTCGTGATGTGGTCAACGAGTTCTGCCGTTACTACCAGTATCACCCGACCAAGACCGTGCATTACTACTACGACTCAACGGCGAAGGGCATCAACTACATTGATAAAGGCCACGATGCAGTGTTTGTGGTGACGGACGAACTGCGTAACAACGGCTGGACGGTCATGGGTTACGACCTCGGACCGCCCATGCACCACGACCAAAAGCACCTCATCATCAACAACGCATTCCAAGGCAGCGAAAGACTGTTTCCCATGCTGAATAAGGATAACAATGTTGACCTTATCCAAGCCATTCCCCTGACCAGCTACACCATAAACACGCTCGGTTTCCGCAAGGACAAGTCGGGGGAAAAGACACCCGAAAGCCCGGCAACGCTTCCATACGAGCTGCGTACCGATGGCACCGATGCCATGGACACGCTGATATTAGGCTGCATACTGAAACCGTATGATGATGGCAAGTTCATCTATGCTTGACGATTGCGTTGTTTCCCGAAAAAATCCACTTTTTTGAAAAAAATCGATTTTTTTCTTGCGTGGTAATAGACAAATATCTATCTTTGCATCGTCAAATCAAAACAGAACGCACAATGAAGACAAACGAACTCATCAGAAAACTCAAAGCTGCCGGGTGTTGGTACGTCAAGCCTGGCAAAAAACACGACTGGTGGTGGAGCCCAATCACGCAAAGGATGTTCCAAGTGCCGCGCCACGCCACACACGACATCAAACCAAACCTGCTGAAAAGCATTTCGGAACAATCGGGGGTCAAATTCTGACCCCCTCTCAAAAACATAGGAGGAAAAACAATGGAAAAAGTGACAGTGATTATCGAAATGAACGACGACGGCAGTTATACCGCCGTGCCGCAACACAACCACAAGATTGGCTTTTTCGGTGAAGGCAACACCGTGGATGAAGCCATCATCGACTTGAACAATTCGCTCGTTGAAGCAAGGGAAGAATTGCCGGAACTCCCAGAAATGGAATGGGAATTGAAGTTTGACACGGCAAGTTTCCTGCAATTCTACGGCGACCGCTTGAGCCTGGCGGGGCTGCAAACCATTACCGGCATCAACCGAAAGCAGTTAAGCCACTATGTGACTGGCCATAGCCGCCCGTCAGCCGCTACTGTACAAAAGATACAAGCTGGAATCATCAGTTTTTCGCAACAACTTGGCCGCGTCTGTTTGATTTGACAACTTCAGCCGTTCGGTCAGAGCCCGTGCCTTATGGTGCGGGCTTTTTCATTTTCGTGAGCCAACGAAAATGGTGGGGTTTTTTTTGCCTTTTCCCTTGCATCTTCCAAAAAAGCCGTATATTTGCAGCGTCTTAAATTATTCGCGGCGTAAGGATGTCAGCCGCACAATAGCGGCATTTTTTATGCCTTTACATATCGATCAACAGAGCCAACAGGCTCCGAGGGACGGCTGTAGCAGTAATGCCAGCAAGGTTAGCGAATAGACCTTAGACACCCCTATCGGAGCCTGTTTTGTTAAATGTCTAAAACTATTCGTAAAATGGACAAATCAAGAGAGACCGCAGCACAGGCTGCAACGGCCACCGGCGGCTACCCGAAGCGGGCGCGGCTATTCAGCCCCGACGGGCACGCCGGCAAGGACATCGTCACCACAGTGAGCGACATCTATGTGGAGTGCTTCGTGCGCGCCCACGCCCGCCGCATAGGCTGGCGCATCAGCGTGAGAACCATCAAGCCGGAAGGAGGTGGGAGATGAACACACTGAAGATTAGCGACATCCCGACCCTTGACCGTTGGACAGAGGTGGGAGTGACGGAAGACGACAACGCCCTCAACGGCTACATCAACTCACTGAAAGACAGGATTAGCGAACTGGTGCTGCTCGAAGACGACAACGCGCCGAGCGGCGACCACGAGCCTTCGCGCGAATACGTGGCTCTCAACAAGAGCTGCCGCCTGTTGGCCTGCCTGCTCAGCGACCTGAAGAACATCCGAAGCGAAGTGAAGGCCGCCCGCCTCATCAACGGCACCGGCCTTAAGGTGAAGAAAGGAGGTGAGAGATGACAAAGAAATATATCAGTTGCGAAACGCTTGACAACTGGTTCAGCGACTTCGAAGACGAAAACGAAGGCAACTGGATTCTGCCCGAAATCATCGACAACCTTTGTTCGGGCCTGGCCGACACCAACATCCTCTTGGTCGACACCACCGACGAAGACGATATAAAGAAACTACGCAATATCAACAATGCCATCATCAGTGCCTTACGCGACCTGAAGAAACTGAACGCCGAAGTTCACGACGTCATTTCCAACGGCGAAGTGATGGTGCAAGGCAGGGCGAGGAAAGGAGGTGGACAATGACGACCTTGGAGATACAGACACGCATCGTGGAAGTGATAGCCGAACTCCAAACCCACGAGGAACATTGTGCCGCCATCCGCCAGCAACTGACGGAACTGGTGCAGGAAATGTAAAGAACACCTACACACCGGCATCAAAGCGCGAGGCAATCGCCCCGCGCTTTTTTTGTGCCCGAAACGGAAACCCGCCACGGCATATTTCGCAATAAGGCGCACCCAATCGGCAGAAACTCCATAGGGCGGCGCGGGGTCTTGCGACATAAAAAATTTGCTTCACAAATTTTTAGGAACTCAACCGACTGAAACACAAATTTTTGAAGATTTCAAAAATTGACAGCATTGAGGCCAAAAAATTTTCGCCGCCTGCGGCGTCACGAGGGACTTGCAGGCGGCGAAAATTCTGTCACTCCGTTTTGCAATGGCGAAACTATTTTTGCCTCAAATCTTTCAAAAATGGATAAGATACGCCAAGGAGTCTTGTTTGAAGTGGCTCCACAACTTGAGGAGTTCAGCATCACATGGGCATCGAAGAATGGACACTGGGTGCATGAAGATAGAGCGGTGTGTACCTCAATGCACTCGGAGGGCGACACCATGAACATCAAAAGCCTGACAACGGGGCAGGTTTCAACGGTCATCCTCGACACCATCAAGGAGTTTGCCGGAAAGGAGGTCGTGCTATGAGTGAAGACAAAATCGTTTGGATTGGCGAACAAACCGCCCTGCTGACGAAAGCACAAGCTGTCCTCGTGACCGAAACGCCCACGTTTTTCGACGAAAAGAACCTCAACATCATCGAGGACAATAACTATCGGGTTGCCCCGTGGGGCTTGCACAACCTACTTCCGCAAACGGTGATGGAAATGATTGAGCGTGTGGAGATCATCGGGACGAACTCGGACTTCAACGCCCGCGTGTGCTATGGCAACGGCCCGAAGTTGGCCCGACTGAAGCGCGACGAAGACGGCAAAATCCGCGACTGGGCAGAAGTGACAGAAGGCAAGGAGTATGATTGGTTCCTTGAAAACAATGTGCCTCAACTGACGCTCGAAATGCTCACGGACTTGAGCTATTTCCATAACGCCTTCCCACTCTTTGTGTTCGATAAGAATTTCACCGGCATCAAAAGGATGCTACACCGTGAGGCCATGTTTTCGCGCTGGGGCTTGGACGATGCCGACCAAATCAAATGGTTGCTCTATTCCTCGAAGTGGGACAAGTCGCCAGGCAGCATCCCCGACAAGGCCGACATCGAGAAATCGTATGTCATCGATGAATTTGCCGCAGTGAAGGACATCCAAACGCAGTTGAAAGCCAAGGCTTACAAGCGCGTTTGTATGGCGCTGTATCTGCCCAGTCCTGGCAGACCTTACTATTCCTATCCCAACTGGTATTCGGTGTTTCGCTCCGGATGGTACGACCAAATCAAAGGCATTCCCGAGTTGAAGTCCGCCATCATGGAACACAACCTTGGCATCCGTCACATCATCTATGTGGCCGACAAATACTTCCAGTACCGCGAGGTGCAGGAAGGCATCGCACAGGATGACATCGCCGCTCGCAAGGAGTTCAAGAAAAAGGTGGTGAAGGAGCTGAACGACTGGGCTTGCGGCGCCGAGAACCAAGGCAAGGCCATGACCGTGCTGAAGGAAATGACGGGCAACGGCAACACCGAGGAGAAATACATCACGGTGGAGACCATCCAGGACACCATCAAGGAAGGCGAGTTCCTGACGGACTATGAGACCGTGGCCAACATCATCTCCTACGCGATGGGCGTTCATCCCAGCCTTATCGGAGCCGTGCCGGGAAAGAACTCCAACAGCCTCAGCGGCTCCAACATCCGTGAAATCTACCTGATGAAGCAGGCACAGATGCGCCCCTTCATCGACTTGGTGCTGCGGCCTTTCTCCATCGTCAAGCAAATCAACGGATGGGACAAGGACATTGCCGTGGTGCTGCCCGAATACATCTTCACCACGCTCGACCAAAACAAGAGCGGCAAACAAGAATCGACTAATACCTACGCACAATGATACTCAATGGGATAGAAGAAATACAGAAACTGCTACCGTCGGTCAACCTGAGGCTTGACAGTACTCGGCTCGACGACTTCATGAACCGCGCCCAGCAATGGGTGTCGGATGAAATCATCGGCAGCGACTTGGAAGATTTGCTTGAAATCGAGGTCTCAGGGAGCGACCCTCACGAAGCATTGCGCCTGCGGGTGAAGCGGGTGATTGCCACGAAAGCCTATCTGCTTTTCGCCGACGAAATGAACCTGCAATTAAGCGAAGCGGGAATGGTGGTGCAACAGAACCAGGACATGGTCGCCGCTTCGTCGCAACGCCGCGACAACCTAATGCAGAGCCTGAAAAGCAGGCTTGACGAGGATTGCGACGCTTTGGTGGGTTACCTGCTGAAAAACAGCCGACCCGACCAAACTTATTCGGAATGGCGCACAAGCGAACAATTCGACTATCTCACGCTGGCCTTCCTGCCTACGATGAAGCTGCTCAAGCAAAGCGGAACGCAAAACGCCAACCTGCATTGGAGCGACTTCCATGACGGCATCAGCAACATGGCCAACGACATGATGCTGACCTCCGCCAGCTACACCACCACCGCCCAAATCGTGGTCCTTCGCGACAAATACCGCACCAACGCCTTGAGAGAAGTGGAACGCGAGGTGGTGAACCAGCTGCAACGCTGTGCCGCCGCCTGCATGAACGGCAACAAGGCTTGGGCGGTGCAATGCGCCATCAACGCCCGCGCTTTGATGCTGCTGAATCTCGATGTGTTTACCATTTTTGCCAACTCCGACTGCGTGACGCTTCCCGGTCCCGACTTCAACGCAGGCCATATCGTTGACACGCTATGAGAATCGATTTGACCATACCGAGGAATTGGAAAGAGGTGACGAAGGAGCAACTCGCCATCATCGCCTCGCTGTTGAACGAGCAGCTTACCCGTGAAGAGATGCTTTTCGTGCTGTTTTGCCGCTTCACCGGCATACGGCACGAAGGCAAGGGCGTGTTCATGACCGCCGACAAACACCGCATCCGCATCGAGACATGGCAGTTGGATGACTTCTGCAACCGACTTGCCTACATACTCGATGAGATGCCGTGCGACATCGCAAACCCAACCCGCGTGAACTCATACCTCGACGACATCACCTTCGGCGACTATTTCCATGCTGACGCGCTGATGTACGGCTACCGGATAGAAGGCAAGCCCGACATGGTGCGCAAGGCGCTTGGCGACCTTGGCGATCATCGTCGGGGCGTGTCGAAGCAATTCGCCAACGAGGTGATGTTATGGTGGACGGGCGTACAACAATGGCTGAAAAGCCAATATCCGGCAGTGTTCGAGGAAGGCGGCACAAGTACCGATGCCTACGACCCGCTGAAGGCGAGGCAGAACATCATGCTTATGCTGAACAACGACAGCCCACAAGACAACCAACGCATCGAGGACAGCAAGATGCACGATGTGTTGTCGGCCTTGCAAAGCAAGATTGAACACGCCAAGCAGCTTGAGGAACAAATGAAGAAACACGGAAAGCAATGAGCCACGAGATTTGGAAGACATGCCCCGTGTGCGGCCATGAGTTTGACGCACACCTTCATTGGACAATATGCCCGATGTGCGGCTTCGACCATGAGAAACTGTCTGAACATCGCAAACAACAACTTCAACAAAACACAAAACAATGACTGCATTATTCATCATCTTAGCCGTCGTCCGCATGGCACAGCTGCTGCTGGTGGGCGCGTATGCCAAAGGCCATCAATGGTGCTTCACGGCATTCATCATCGTCACCGTGCTGTTGGCCGTGGTGGACTTGGTGATGTTCATCACCGTACACACAACCAATAAGGAACTTGAAAGGAGGGAGCCATGAAGGAAACCAAAGTAAAGTCACTGAAAAAGGCATTTATCGCCCGCATGGTGTTCGCTTTGGCCGAAATCGAAGACATGGGTGGTTTTTTCGCTTCGGTGATCATCGCCCAGGCCGCCATTGAGAGCAACTGGGGACGAAGCTCCCTGTCGGAAAAGTACAACAACTATTTCGGCATCAAGGCAGGCAAATCTTGGAAAGGGCCATCGGTCAATATGAAAACCGGGGAAGTGTATGACGGCAAGCACGTGACCATCAACAGCAACTTCCGCGTATATGCCTCGCTGGCTGAAAGCATACGCGACCGCAACCGCCTCCTACGAACGACGCGATACAAGACCGTTGAACCCGCCACAACGCCCAGGGCGCAAGCCGAAGCCATCAGGGCGTCGGGCTATTGCACGGCCACCAACTATGTCGAATCGATCATGGCGACCATCGCCGCCAACAACCTGACGCAATACGACTGATGAGGAAATCTTTTCTGTTCATAATGATATTGATTTTGGAATGCCTGCTCACCGGCTGCCGTGCGAACTTGGAATCCAAGGCCTCGCAATCGCGCCAGTATGCCGATGAGATAGGAGTGGTGCTGCGAAGAGTCGATAGCCTGAGCAGCACCATCTCCGAAAAGCAACACATCAAGGTCGAATTTTACCCATTATCGTCTGAATATATCGGTTGGCCAATACCCACATCTGACACCGACACCCAAATTGGTCCTACACAACGGAATGGCCGTCGTGCTGAGGGTGTCGGCATCGGCTCGTTGAAATCCATCGAAATCACTTCGGAATCCGAAGCGAATACACACACCAATACGCTTACAGACAGCACGGTAGTCAAAAAGACCGCCGAGGCTGAAACCATGCAAGCAGAAAAAGCGTCGGAGGCCAAACAAGACTATGGCACCGTGGTTTCGGTGGCTATAGTCTTCGCTGTGGCCTTGCTGATATTCCTTTTAATCAAAACGTATAGAAA
>JBGYWU010000083.1:0-4951 GCA_041842265.1 Candidatus Limimorpha sp.
ATGGTAAGTCCGATGAAAGGAATCGTGGTTCCGACCGAAGGAGTCACACCAATTTCATTTGTGCCAAAGAGATGCTGCCAATCGACACCGATGACCTTGGTCACAGTGGCTTCGCCAGTTACAGGATCGGAAAGTTCGAAATCTGAAGCATAAAGCTCAAGATAAGCATTCGGCTCTTTCATGCTGTGGTGATAGGTGTTGCAGCTTGCCATGAACAGGGCCGCGATTCCGCAAATCAGCAAAAGTCTGAATTTTTTCATGTTGATTTGATTTAATGTTTGTAATTCAGGATTAGTAAATGGTTAATTTGTAGTAGTTGTGTTGTTATCTGTGGATGCAAAAATAGGACAACATTACATTCATTCGACAAATACCCATAAATTTTCTTAGTGTTTCACCAAAAAATCAATCAGCTTTTGCGTTGCCCTTCCCCTGTGGCTGATGGCGTTTTTCACTTCGTGACCCATTTCGGCGAAGGTCTGGCCGTAGCCGTCGGGCATGAAGATGGGGTCGTAGCCGAAGCCTCCGTCACCGCGCTGCACCTCGGTAATTTGACCGTCACAAACGCCCTCAAAGCAATAGGATTCCCCATTCAAGTTCAAGGCGATGACGGTGCGGAAGGCCGCCTTGCGGTTGGTTTGCCCTTTCATGGCGGCAAGCATCTTGTCCACATTGTCTTGGTAGCTGCAATGCTCACCGGCATAGCGCGCCGAATACACGCCTGGGGCACCGCCCAAGGCCTCCACCTCGAGACCCGTGTCGTCGGCGAAGCAATCCACATGGTATCTGTTGGTAACAAAATCCGCCTTGATCTTGGCGTTGCCTTCGATGGTGTCGGCGTCTTCGATAATCTCCTCATGGCAGCCAACATCACTAAGACTCAAAACCTCATAATAGCCGTCCATGATTTCGCGTATTTCGCGAAGTTTATTCATATTGTTCGTGGCAAAGACTATCTGTTTCATAAGCTCCAGTCAATAGGTTCGATGCCATGTTGCATCAGGTAATTGTTCGTTTGTGAGAAATGATGGCAACCGAAGAAACCGCGGCTCGCGGACAGCGGGGAAGGATGCACAGTTTTGAGAATCAAATGTTTGTACGGGTCAATCAAAGCCTGCTTCGCGATGGCATAATTGCCCCATAGAATGAAAACGAGATGTTCACGTTGTTCGGATAGGGTGCGGATGGCGGCATCGGTGAACTGTTCCCAGCCATGCCGCGAATGTGAGGCCGCCTGCCCTGCTCTCACGGTCAACGAAGCGTTGAGCAGCAACACTCCTTCCCTCGCCCATTTTTCGAGATTGCCCGAGTGCGCAATAGGCAGGCCAAGGTCGTCATGCAACTCCTTAAAGATGTTTTGCAAACTTGGAGGAAACGGCACACCATCGGGCACCGAGAACGAGAGGCCATGGGCCTGGCTCGGTCCATGATACGGGTCCTGCCCCAATATGACCGCTTTCACCTTGTCGAAAGGCGTGAGATTGAAAGCGTTGAAAATCAGATGGCCGGGCGGATACACGGCGTATTGGGATTTCTCGCTCACTAGAAAGGATTTCAGGTCAGCGAAATAAGGCGCCTCAAACTGCGGGCGCAGCACTTGGTACCAGCTTGCATCGATATTCGGTTTGTTAACTTTCATATCTTTCCGGTTAATCAGTTAATTCCATAAAAAGTTCTGCAAAGATGGTAATAATTCGCGAAAAAATCCGTTATTTTGCAAATCAAATTTCATCGCTATGAAGAAAAAACTTGCCATTACATTGCTAATCGCTTTTGTTTCAGGCATCATTCTGACATCATGTGGGTCCAGCAAGACCTGCCCTGCCTACGGCGAATCGCAAAAGTTCATCAAGGAGACACGTTATTAAAAATTAGGTGTTGGGAGGCATTGCCGTGACTGCCCTCAGACAAGGTCTATTACGTATCATCATGCTCTCATTGTTAGGAGCATGCGTTTTTTTATTGCCTGCTCAAAATATTGACATTCAAAGCTATGACGACAAACCCTTGGAGGAAAAGCTGGTCTACGGCCACCAGAACACCTTCAACTTAGCCATCCACTCACAGGGATTTGGGGCAGGTTTCAAAATCGGGAAAATCAAGAACATCAACCTTACGCGAAACTGGGAGGCTGAGGTATTGTCGCTACGTTCGCTCAAGGAAATCAAGACCTTGAACATCTCCACCTTCAACATGCGACCTTTCGTATACGGCAAGCTGAACTATGCCTACGTTGCCCGTTTCGGTTATGGCGAAGAGCGTCGCATCTTTGGGAAGCCCTACTGGGGTGGCATTGAGACCCGCTGGACCTATGGATTTGGGGCTTCGTTGGCGTTACTCAAACCGTATTACTATTACGTGGTTACTTATAAGCCCAACGGCACAGGAGGGTATGTTGAGACGGTGGAGGAGCAAACCTTTGAGGAAGGTATCAACATCCTTGGACGGTCGGCCTTCACCAAAGGCATTGCCGAAACCAAACTCTCACCGGGACTTCATGCCTCACTGGGTCTCAGCTTCGACATCGGCAAGTCGCGCACCTCGGTGCAGGCCATCAATGTGGATGTCAAGGCAGAGTGCTTCCCGATAGGGGTCTCCCTCATGAACTCGGAACGTAACAAGCGGCTTTTCCTTACCCTGATGCTGTCATACAACTGGGGCTCAAGATTCAACAAATACTGATGCCGGGTGATTTATCCGGCATTGCGGTAATCGGGTAAAAAAACCAAAAAAAATCCCGTTTTTTTCTTGCGGCATTCAAAAAAAGCGTATTTTTGCAGCCGTTCCCGGTGCCCAATGGTGTAATTGGCAACACGACTGACTCTGGATCAGTAAAGTCCAGGTTCGAACCCTGGTTGGGCAACATTAGACCTCCATTCTGAATGGAGGTCTTTTTGTATCAAAAACATGCTTCTATCAGATTCTCATCCAATATAATCATACAACAGCATTGTCTAATCCGTTTGCGGCCACCTTACATCAAGTTTATTGGTTATCAGCCAAGTTTTTCATCCTTTTTTTCACAAAATCTCCCAAGAAAAGTACGTGATTTTGTGTTTTTCCTAAATTTGCGGTCGGTTTATATGACTCAAAATTCATTTCTGATATGTACAAAATTGAGAAACACCCTATCTTGGATATCCCACAAGAAGACCTTGTGGAGTTCCAATATGAAGGCAAGACCGTACGCGGTCAACGGGGCAAGACCATTGCCGCCACCCTTCACCAAGCTGGTTATCCCGTCCACAGCCATAGCCTCGACGGTCGCAACCGAAGCCTCAACTGCGGCATCGGCAAATGCGGCGCCTGCGAAATGCTCGTCGACGGGAAAATCTGCCGTATATGCATCACCCTCGTCGACGGAGTGAAGGAAGTAAGGCAAATCAACAAGGAAGCCAACGTGCTTCCCGACCCCAAGGAGCATCATTCCCGCGAGGTGAAGATCTACAAGACCCAGGTGGCCATCATCGGCGCCGGTCCGGCGGGTCTCGCCTGCCGCGAGCAGCTCAATGCCTTCGGCATCAATAACGTCGTCATTGACAACAACGCCCGCATCGGTGGACAGTTCAACATGCAGACCCACCAGTTTTTCTTCTTCGAGAAGGAGAAAAAATTCGGTGGGATGCGTGGCTTCGACATCGCCAAGACCCTGGCAGGCGACAACCACGAGGGCATCCTGCTGAACAACACCGTGTGGGACCTCCTTGAAGGCGGCCGCGTGGCCATCAAGAACATCGTTACTGGCGAGGTGGCCTACATCGACGCCCAGCATCTCGTCGTCGCCACGGGTGCCGTGCCTTTCATGCCGACCTTCGAGAACGACGACGTGCCGGGTGTGTATACCGCCGCCGTGTTCCAGAAAATGATGAACCAAGAGTACACGCTGTTGGGTAAGAAAGTCCTCACCGTGGGCGCAGGCAACATCGGCTACCTGACTTCCTACCAAGGCATGCAAGCCGGCGCCACCATCAAGGCCATCATCGAGGCCATGCCTCGCGAAGGCGGTTTCCCCGTGCAAGCCAACCGCGTGCGCCGTCTCGGCATCCCGATCATGACGGGCTACACCCTGGTGCGTGCCATCCCTAACGCCGACCATACCAGTGTCACAGGCGCTGTCATCGCCAAGTGCGAGAACTTCAAAGCCATCCCTGGCACTGAACAAATCATCGACGGTATCGACATCATCAATATCTGCACGGGCCTCATCCCCGACAGCCAGTTGCTCGTAAAAGGTCGTGAGGTCTTCGGCCACAACACATACGGTGCCGGCGATGCCGTCCGTATCGGTGAGGGTACCAGCGCCGTGCTGCGCGGCAAGCAAGTTGCCTACGAGGCGGCACAAGCCATTGGGCTGCGTTTCAACTACGACGAATACCTCGACATCTCGAGACAATATATCGACTCGCAGCAACATCCCGTCCGCATCCTCGAGAAGCCCAACCTGCCTACGCCCGAGCGTATGCAGCTCAAGGCTTTCGTGCAGGCCGACTGCCTCTATGGCTTTGCCTGCAACCCCTGCTCGTTCAGCTGCCCACAAGGCGCCATCAGCAAACCTTCCACCAATACCGTGCCTACCATCGACTACGATAAGTGCATCGGCTGTATGCTATGTGTCTCCAACTGCCCGGGCTTGGCCATCTTTGGCTATGATGTAAAAAAATCCATCTGTTTCCTTCCCATCGAATACGAAGCACAAGAAGGAGCAGAAGTGTACCTCGTCGACAACGACGGCCAAAAGATTGGCGAAGGCATCATCGAGAAGGTCCTCAAGAAGTCGAACAAAACCAATGTGGCCAGGGTCAAAGCCCACTCGTCACGTCCTTCTGGAGAAGCCAGCAGAGTGTTCGAGCTGACGGATGTGAAAGGTTTCATCCTGAAAGACAGTTATAATGCCAACAAGGAACTCACCACTCCTCTCGTCCAGAAGAAAGCTGATGAAGGTAGTGAGACC
>JBGYWU010000084.1:0-6675 GCA_041842265.1 Candidatus Limimorpha sp.
AGTTGCTTCGTGTAGAAAACTGTCTTGATAAGGATTATTCAAATCTGAAAAGCTATTATCTGACAAATGAAACCATTCAACAATACGATGCATTAAAACAATTAGCGGGTTTCCTTGCTGCGCGTTGTGATGTAAACATGAAAGAATATGAGGATGCGTTGGAGTGGTATGCTACCCAACTTGCAGCTGAAAGCTTGGCTTATCAAGATAGTATTTTCTATATCATCGATGTTGGAGACATATACTATTTGATGGGAGAAGACAGTGTTTGTAGAGGCAATCTTCCGGTATGGTTTGAGAAACATAATGAGGTATTACCAAAATCAATTCTTGAACATGAGAAGAACACGATGAAATTGCTTTTAACTTTGCCATTCGATAAAGGTATTGGGGCCCAACAGCCTTCGTATGGTGAGTTCTATTCATTTACGGGCTGGGAATACCCATCAACTGAAGGGAGAAGATGCTTGACCCACTACGCCGAACATGGAAAGAAAGTCGAACTGCCTTATGTTTATGATGGTACGCCTGAGATTATGAGTATTGGAACTCTTATTGACGATGCTACTCCAGGGGTTGTTTATAATAGAGACTGGAATCCTGACAAACTATATAGGAGCACCGACTATGGTTGCACTTGGGAATTTATCGACAGTATAACAGACCCATCTGACGATTATTGGACATTCAAAAATGCGCCCGGTGTACTTCTCAAAAGGAATATGAACCCGGTGGAAATGAGAATCAGTTATGATTATGGGAGCCATTTTGAAACTTTGGACATTCCAATTTTTTATCATTACACCATAGCAGGATGGAATGTGGGTGAGTTTTTCAAGGAAGACTTTTCTGATGAATTGTCGTCGTGGTATCTCACCCACTCGATGGATTTCAACCAAACAGTCGATACCATTTTTTACTCGGATTCGGGCTACTTTGAAATGACGGCAGGTGCGAATGAGGGAGAGTTGTACACCCATTATCGGTCGTACTACGAAACGATTCCCATGTCAAAATACACGCTGTATTTCAGTTCGGATTATGGGCAGCATAACCAATTGCTAATGACCATCGATTCCATTGATGATGGTTTCATTGCTACCAATATGAGTTGGGAGTTTGTGGCAGATGATGAGCCGGGTGTATTTTATTCCATCATAAGGGATGCGGCGTTCTACAACCCAGAGACGGGTGCTGATAGCAAACTTTGGATTGACTATTACCGTGATTATGGTGAAACATTGGTTACCACTTATTTCCATCATTTTACGGCAGTACCTGAATGGTTCGATCATCACACTCCAGTGATGGATTGCGAAATAACAGGTTGTGACCAAAATAGCGTTGCCCTCCGATGGAACGTGCCTGAACTGAAGCCTGATGAAGTGTTGGCTGGCTATCAGGTTTATAGAGGCGAAGCATTAGTTGGTGATGGATTAGTTACCGAAACGGAATACACAGACCATTATTCAGGCGGGGGGCAGTTGGAATATCATGTGTTGGCGGTTTATAGCGATGGTGAAACATCCAAATCTTACAACATCGTGTATTGCGAACAAACGGAAAGTGTCCATGAGAACGAAGTCGGGAACACTATCACCGTTTCCCCCAATCCCGCCAACGGCCTTGTCCGCGTCAGCGGTATGGAAGTCGCCGAGCTTTGTGTCTGCAACGTTTTGGGGCAAACTGTGAAAACCTGCCAAAACACCAACGAAATCTCCCTCTCCGATGCGCCCGCAGGCCTCTACCTGCTCCGCATGACAGACGGCAAAGGGACGACCGTCACGAGGAAAATCGTGGCGAAATAAGGGAGATAAGGAATCGTGTTAAAAACAACCCCCTCTCACCATGCCAACGGGTACTGGTGGTGTGGGGGCTTTTTCTGCCTTGGATGGCCCGAAAAAATGTGCAGTCTTGCCAAACTTGTCGGAAATAATCCTATATTTGCGCCTCAATTAACATTAAATCCATTAAATTGCGAATTATGGCTGAAGATTACTTTCAAGGATATTGGGGTGCCTCTCTTGAGGTGCTGAAGAAATACAACTGCCGCGTGTGGAGTCAGGCCGAGTGCCAAACCACGGGCGGCCTGTTCAAAGGCACGATTCTGCCTCGCGCCGCTTTTCAGGATGACCAACACATCGTGATGAAAGTCAGCACAGGCTACAACATCGGTGTCGACATCAGCACCATCACGGGCATGGTTGAGACCGACTACAAGAAAGCCAACTACCATATTCCCGAGAAGGAATTCCCTTATACGGAAGGGCTTCCACACGTGAAGTTGCTCGGCACGGGGGGCACCATAGCCTCTCGTTTGGATTATCGTACCGGTGCCGTGATTCCCGCTTTTTCCCCCGGAGAGTTGTATGGTGCCGTTCCCGAGCTGGCCGACATCTGCAACCTCGATACCGAGAAGGTTTTTGCCGTATTCTCAGAGAACATGTCGCCCAAGGAGTATGTAGCCTTGGCCAAGAAGATCGGTGAGGAAATCCAAAACGGCATTGACGGCATCGTCATCGGCCACGGCACCGACACCCTGTCACACACCGCCGCCGCCTTGACTTTCATGTGTCAGAACCTGCCGGTGCCAATTGTATTGGTCGGATCGCAACGTTCGTCGGATCGTCCCTCGTCGGATGCCGCGCTTAACCTGATGCACGCCATGACCGCCGCCGGACACGGCGACATTGCCGAGGTGCTGGTCTGCATGTTCGGCCCCACCTCCGACGAGTACGGTTTCCTGCATCGCGGCACACGGGTACGTAAGATGCACTCGAGTTACCGCAGTACCTTCCGCACCATCGGCGATACGCCCGTGGCCACCGTCGACCGCAAGCGCGGCGTGGTGCCCATCAAGGAAACCTACAACCACCGCCGTGCCGACCGCAACGTGAAGATCATCCCGACTTTCGACGACCGCGTGGCCATCCTCTACTACTATCCCGGCATGAAGCCCGACGTGCTCGATGCTCTTGTCGACAACGGCTACCGGGGCATTGTTTGGGACGGCACCGGTCTGGGACACGTCAACCGCGGCATGTTCGACGCCATACAACGCGCCACCGACAAGGGTGTGTACCAGTACATGACCGTACAGACCATCTGGGGCTATGCCCACATGTTCGTCTACGATACCGGACGCGACCTCATGGATCGCGGCATCATCCCGGCACAAAACATGCTCGCCGAAACCGCCTACATCAAGTTGGGATGGGCCTTGGGCCAGACCCACGACCGCGAAGAAGTGAAGAATCTCATGCTCACCCCCATCAACAGCGAAATCACGCCGCGAGAGCCATACAACGGCTACTTGGTCTATCAAGGCGGTGTGCCCGAGGTGGAGGCGTTCGTGAGGAAAGTGCATAAGTAAGAAAACGAATGTCGGGAAAACGCCTCTCGACAACAAACAATAATAACGACAAAAAATGATGCCTTATGAACGATTACGATGAAAACAGACAGAATACGCAACCTCCACAGGAGCAGTATTCGCAGCGGCAACAGTACTATCCGCCTCAGCAGCAGTACCCGCCCCAGCAGCAGTATTATCCACCGCAACAACAAAGTTATCAGCCGCAAGCCCCTCAGCAAGTACCGGTTCGTAGGCGCAACGGAATTGGCAACGCAGGTTTCGTTTTATCCATAATAGGATTGGCTCTATGCTGGGTTCCTGTCGGTGGCTACATCTTATGGTTCCTCGGTTTTCTGTTCTCATTTATTGGGCTTTTTAAACGTCCCAAAGGACTCGCTATTGCCGGCATGGCGATTTCATGTGTCTCCATTGTTCTGATAGTCGTTTTGCTGATGGCTGGAGCGGTGGCAGGGCTCTTCAATTATCTTGATTATTAGCCGCATCTCGGAATAAATCAAGGTTATTCTTTCCGTTTTCGGGAGGAGCAATTACAAACCTGCCCGACCGCCAATGAGGAAAAGAGGAATTCGTCTTCGCCACCAATGATTTCACCATCTTGAAATCGGCCATGGGACATGGGTGTTTTGTGGTTTAGAAGTCTTATGAAAATTATGTGCAACAATTCCGTTGGAAACATCGGAAATTGTTGTACCTTTGCCGCCTGAAAGATCAGAAAAAATGAAGGCCTTTGGTTTCATAATGTTGTTTTTCATTTTGTCACTCAGCGGGCATACAACTCTTTCAAAATCAGTTGACAAAGAGCCGATTGGTACGACAAGCGATTGGTATGACAAGATTGGGTCCGACATAGAAATGCTCTGTAGGGCCGTTGCTGACAACCGCAACGCGCTCCATGAGGTTTCGAATGCCTGCACGCCATCCACCGCCATCCGCATACTGACTAACCGCAGTCGTATTGTCAACCACAATACGAGCCTGCGGCAGGTGCTGCTTTCTACGCACAAGCCTGTCGTGGCAAGACTAATCCATCATCCCATCACCTCATTAATTGCGCTCCCGAAGGAATACCACATTTTCCGGTTGAGACGCATCCTGATTTAGCAATTTCCGCTTTTCGCCCATTTTGTAGGACACACTGCATCTGTCGGCTGACAGAAACAACAGCATTATTGACGTATTGGTCAATACGAATATTGCAGACACAGGCAGTGCGTTCATACAATATTGCGGACACACACGTTGTGTCCAACCAAAAACAAACAAACCAAAACTACACATTAAACAACACGAAAAATGGAAACGACAAACCAAATCGCGAACCTCGCAAAATACGAACACAGCAAACTTGAACAAAACGGTTTCTTCCGCCGTTGGTACTACAAACCCACCCAATCGCCAGTAAAAAAGGAAGAATATTTCTTCTCTGCCGACAATTTCACAGCTTTGAGGACGGCTTTGGACCACAAGCATTTCGAAGCATTGAAACAGCTGCCTTTTCTCCCCGACGGCAACGTGAAATTGGTCGTCATCTCTTCGAAAGACGGCAAGTTTGGTGCTGTGCAACTGCATCGTTACAGGCCTTTCGAGTTCACGCCTGAAACTGACATCGTGGTGCTGAAGGAGGACGAAATTCAGGCATTTTTGGCTGCGCTCAAAAACAAAAAATCTTAAAAATAAAAGAGGTGCAACAATTCCGCTTGGAAACATCGGAAAATGTTGTACCTTTGCACCCGAATCCAAACACATATACCATTAACATCTTATATTATCCGAATATTATATGCAACCATCTCACATTGAGCACATTGGAATCGCTGTCACGAGTTTGGACGAGGCAATTCCTTTCTTTGAAATGCTGCTTGGCACCAAGTGCTATGCCATTGAAGAAGTAGCCGACCAAAAGGTGAAGACCGCTTTTTTGCGTTGCGGCCAGACCAAAATCGAACTTTTGGAGCCCACCTGCCCTGAGAGCACCATCGCCGCTTTCATCGAGAAGAACAACGGCCGCGGCGGCATGCACCACATTGCTTTCGCCGTTGAGAACATCGAAGGCCACCTTGAAGAGGCCAAAGAAGCCGGTGTCCGTCTCATCGACCAGGCTCCGCGTGCGGGTGCCGAAGGAATGAGCATTGCCTTCCTCCACCCGAAATCCACCTTCGGCGTTCTGACGGAGCTATGCGAGAATAAGAACAAATAATACATAATAATCATGCTAATAGAACAGAAAATCCAGGAATTGCTGGACAAACGCAACGAGGCCCGTTTGGGTGGCGGTCAGAAACGCATCGACGCTCAACATGCGAAAGGCAAAATGACTGCCCGCGAGCGCATTGCCCTCCTCTTGGACGAAGGCAGCTTCGAAGAGACTGACATGTTTGTGACCCATCGCACCGTCGATTTTGGTCTCGACAAACAACAGTACCTCGGCGACGGTGTCGTCACCGGTCATGGCACCATCGACGGCCGTGTTGTCTACATCTACGCGCAAGACTTCACCGTGCTTGGCGGTGCCTTGAGTGAGACCATGTCGCTGAAGATTTGCAAGGTAATGGATCAAGCGATGAAAGTGGGGGCGCCCATCATCGGTATCTGTGACTCGGGCGGCGCCCGTATCCAGGAAGGCTCACGCTCCTTAGCCGGTTACGCAGAGATCTTCCAACGCAACATCAACGCTTCGGGTGTCGTCCCTCAGATTTCGGCCATCTTCGGCCCTTGTGCCGGCGGTGCCGTATATTCGCCTGCCCTGACCGACTTCATCATCATGACAGAGGCCAACAGCTATATGTTCCTGACGGGCCCGAAAGTGGTGAAGACCGTTATTGGTGAAGACGTGTCGACCGACGACCTTGGCGGTGCTCGCATCCATTCCTCCAAGTCAGGTGTGGCTCATTTCTCTGTCGAAAATGAAGAGGAAGGTCTCGGACTCGTCCGCCGTCTCATCTCTTTCATCCCACAGAACAACATGGAAGACGCACCCGTCGTGGAATGCAACGACCCCGTCGACCGCTTAGACGATGAACTCAACCAAATCATTCCCGACAACCCGAACAAGCCTTACAATGTGCTGGATGTTATCCATTCCATCGTCGACAACGGCGATTTTCTTGAGGTGCATCAAAACTACGCCAAGAACATTATCGTCGGCTTTGCCCGCTTTGACGGCATTTCGGTCGGCGTTGTAGCCAACAATCCCGCGTTCTTCGCGGGTGTGCTCGACATCGATGCTTCGCGCAAGGGCGCCCGCTTCGTTCGTTTCTGCGACGCATTCAACATCCCGATCGTGACGCTCGTCGATGTGC
>JBGYWU010000085.1:0-9358 GCA_041842265.1 Candidatus Limimorpha sp.
ATCGGAATCCCAATATGGATGATAGCTTTAGCGCTGCTACCAGGTATGGCGGCGGCCACTTTGTTGTATGTCCGTAACAAGAAACAACACTATGGCAAAGCCTTGACAATCATCTTATTTGCAATGCGAACTTTGATGGTGGGCTTGGTGGTCTTGCTGCTCTTCAACCCGCTGATCCGGCAGAGATTCAACTCTTTGGAGACACCGACAATCATTCTTGCGCACGACAATTCCGCTTCTGTGGCCTTGTGTAAGGACTCGGCGTTCTACAAGGGCGAGTATATGACGCAGTTTGAACAGTTTAGGAATATCTTAAACGCTGATTTCCAAGTTGATGAATACCTTTTCGGCGAGGAAATGCGCGACTTCGGCCAACTCGATTTTTCTGACCAACTCACCGATCTTTCCTCTCTGTTGAACACCCTCAACCGTCGTTACTACAAGCGCAACGTCGGCGCGGTGCTGCTCTTTTCTGACGGTATCTATAACCGCGGCTTTGAGCCGGAGTTGTTGGCCGAAAACTTTCCGTATCCCATCCATACTGTGGTTTTGGGCGACACGGTGGCCTATCCCGACCTCGCCGTCCGCGATGTGCATTATAATAGGGTGGTGTCGCTCGGCGCGACCTTCCCTATACGTGTAACCGTTGCCGCCCGCGATTTGGCTGGAAAGAAAGCCCAGCTGACTCTCAAGGAAGGTGGACAACTCATTGAAAAGCGAGACATCGAGATCCCCTCCAACCGATTCTCCAAAGAAATTGACTTCATGCTCGATGCCACCACGAAAGGCGTGATGGCCATAGACATAGAGTTGGGAGGTGTTTCCGAGGATGTGCAATTGCTCAACAATGTGCGACATATCTATGTTGAGGTGCTCGATCAGAAGCATAAACTGCTGTGTGTTGCGGCTTCTCCACATCCTGACTTGTCGGCTTTGCGCAGTGTGCTCAACGACAATTATGAGGTGGACTTCTGCTTTGGAAAGGAGACCTTACCTGAGTTTGGAAATTACGACTTGGTCATCTTGCATCAGGCGCCTTCAGCACGCACAGATTTCAACGCTTTGAAGGCGCAGTTGGACAAGAACGTGAAACTGCCCGTTTTCTTCATCGTCGGTAACGAAACCGACCGCGACATGTTGAACAAGTTGCAGAGTGTCTACGACTTGCGTTCAGGCGCGACCAACACCTTGATGGACATCAAGGCGCATCAAAACAAAGCTTTCTCGACCTTCACTTTTATTGCGAACTCGGAACAACTCATCGCAAAATATCCGCCTTTGGCCTTGCCACATATGGAAATCAACGCTTTGAAGTCGCACGACGACCTGCTGTTGCAGGAGGTGATGGGGGTTGAGTCGGGACTGCCATTGTTGAGTTTTGCCAACGATGGGCGCAAGATGGCCTTCCTGTTTGGTACCAACATCTGGCGCTGGCGGCTGTTTGAGTATTACCGGTCAAAGAACCATGATGTATTTGACGAGGTGTTTTTCAAGTCGCTGAAATACATGCTGTTGTCGGCTAGCGACGGCTCAAGCGTCTATGCCAAAGAAACCTATTTCAGCAATGAACCAATCGTCATCACTGCCGAGTTGCGCAATCCAAACAATGAACTCGTGACTGACCCAGACATGACAATTCAGATGGAGAACAAGTTGACTGGCGAAACCTACGACTACACCTTCTCGAAGCGCGACCACGACTATGGACTGAACGCTGGACTACTGCCCGAAGGCGTATATTTATATAAAGCAAAAGCGCAGATGGGAGAACGCCAAATCAGCGTGAGCGGTACCTTCAGTGTGGTGGCTATTGGTATTGAAGAACAACAACTTACTGCCGATATTGACCGGATGCGCAATTTGGCCCGATTGACCAATGGAAACTGGTATGCCGCCCGCCAACTTGACCAGCTTGCTGCGGCTTTGCGCAACGACACGTGCATCACCTCTGTGGAGCACCATGAGAGCCGTTTTAAGGATCTGATTCATTCCAAATGGATTTTCTTTATCATCATCGTTCTCGCCTCCGTGGAATGGCTGCTTCGGAAAATCTTCGGCTCATATTAATTCTTTAATTATCGAGTAAAAAGTTATTAATCATTAAATACTAACGCTTTATGAAAATTCAAGATCAATCCGTCGTTACCATGACCTATGTCTTGCGCGAAAATGACGAAAACGGGACCATCCTTCAGGAGACCACCAAAGAGAATCCCTTTGTATGCATCTTCGGTATGCACCAACTTTTGCCCAAGTTTGAGGAAAACCTGATGGGCAAGGAGCCCGGCGACAAATACGCTTTCCACCTGACCCCCGAAGAAGGTTATGGCGAGAGGAGTGAGGATTATGTTATGGACCTCGATAAGGACATGTTCTTGCAGAATGGTGTGCTGAATGAACAAGTGAAGGTCGGGGCTCAGCTGATGATGCAAACCTCAGATGGTCGCCCGATTGCAGGTGTCATACTTGAAATTGGCGACAAGCACGTAAAGATGGACTTCAACCATGACATGGCCGGCAAGCACCTCCATTTCTCCGGAGAAATCCTTGACGTGCGCGAGTCCACCGACGACGACTTCAGTGCAGGTGGTTGTGCGGGCTGTGGAGGCAGTTGCGGTGGCGACTGCGAAGGTGGCTGTGAGGGATGCCATTGATGCAATGATTTGTAGAGACGATGTGCGTACCCTCTCTACAGGTTATTGGTAAAACTCTGTGGAAAAATCAGGTTTTTTATGATTTTTCCATAGAGTTTTATCGTTATTCTGCGCAAATGGGGTAATAATGGCACGGTTGCGCATCTTGTATGGGGGGCTGCGGAAATGAATAACAAAAACGGGTTTCACCGACAAAAGAGTGAAGATCGTTTGGAGAAAAAATGTTCACAAAATTGTGAATATTCAAAAACTTTGTTTATTTTTGCAACATCAAAACGACAACACATGAAGGTTTTGTTTGACAAAGACTATCTTGGCCATCTGTATGAGAAAGGCGATAGTGGCGACAAGAAGCATCGCTTCCATCCGCAGGTGGTCAAGAAATATAAGAAGGCGGTCGATTTGATGATAGATTCACCGAATGTGTTGTCGTTGAGGAAGTATAACTCGTTGCATTATGAGAAGTTAGTGGGTGACAAGGCGGGTCTGTCTTCGGTAAGGGTTAATGACCAATATCGGATTGAGTTTGAGGAAATTGTGGCAGAAAACGAGGTAATTGCAACAATATGTAATATCACGGAAATGAGCAACCATTATCAATAAAGGAATGACTATGAAATCTTTGGAAGCAAATAAAATGGAACCTTTTGAGCCTACACATCCAGGTGAGGTAATCAAGGATGAAATCGAATATCGCGGCATTTCGCAGCGTGCATTGGCGATGCAAATAGGCGTTTCCTATACCCAACTGAATGAGGTACTCAACGGCAAAAGGTCATTAAACACGGAATTGGCGTTGCTCATCAGTGCCGCGTTGGACATTGATGCGGAGCCGCTGCTCTCCATGCAAACTCGCTATGATGTGATTACTGCACGAAGGAATCAGAGTTTTGCTAGCCGATTGAAATCTATCAGAAAGATTGCGGCAGCGTATTAATCATTTCCTCAACTCCGCCAACTGCTGCTCAATCACAGCAATCTTGGCTTCGATGTCGGTTTTCTTTTTTCGTTCTTTTTCGACGACGGCAGCCGGCGCGCCATTGACAAAACGCTCATTAGCAAGTTTGTTTGTCACACTCATCAAGAATCCTTGATAGTATTTTAACTCTTCCTCTAATTTCTTGATTTCTGCATCTGCATCAAAATTGTCATTGACGATTCCTATCGGAGTGGCAAAGGCCATAAATGTATAGCCAATTCTTTCATCTTTCCCAAATGTATAGGAGATATTACAAAGCTTGTCAACTACACAAAGAATCTCTCTCCATCCTTCATTCTCAGAATCGTCAATTTCAATCTCAATTTTTTCACGGAATGGCAGACTGAGTTTTGAACGTTCTGCGCGAATATTATTCACAAGTTCCTGCGCAAAAGCATATTGATCAATAGTTTCTTTGTTTACTTCTTGCGCCTTAGGTTGCTGCGCGATGATGATATCGTCGCCATCCTTGCGCTCGGCGATGGCGTGCCAGATTTCCTCGGTGATGAACGGCATGAAGGGATGCAGCATCAGCATGAGGTGCTCGAAAAACTGGATGGTGGCGGTGTAGGTCACGGGGTCGATGCCCTGGCCTTGCGGTGCCTTCACCATCTCGAGATACCAGGAGCAGAAGTCGTCCCAAGTGAGCTTGTAGATGGCCATCAAGGCATCGCTCAAGCGGTACTTGTCGATGTTGTCGTTGGTCTCGGACAGCACTTGGTTGAAGCGTGCCTCAAACCACTTCACGGCCATCTTGGCAGCCTCGGGTTGGGCAGCGTTGTTGTCCACATTCCAGCCTTTCACCAGACGGAGGGCGTTCCAAATCTTGTTGCAGAAGTTGCGGCCTTGCTCGCACAGCGACTCGTCGAAGAGGATGTCGTTGCCGGCGGGGGCGCTGAGCATCATGCCCATACGCACGCCATCGGCGCCGAACTTGTCGATGAGTTCGATCGGGTCGGGTGAGTTACCCAATGACTTTGACATCTTACGCCCCTGCTTGTCGCGAACAATACCTGTGAAATACACATTCTTGAACGGCACTTCACCTTGGTATTCCTCTCCGGCCATGATCATTCTGGCAACCCAGAAGAAGATGATGTCGGGCGCAGTGATGAGGTCGTTGGTGGGGTAGTAGTACTTGAACTCGGCGTTGTTGGGATCAAGGATGCCGTTGAACAGTGACAGGGGCCACAGCCACGATGAGAACCAGGTGTCCAAGCAGTCGCCGTCTTGTCGCAAATCACTGAGCATCAAATTGCTGTTTCCTGTTTTTTTTATAGCAAGTTGCAGGGCTATTTCAGGCGTTTCGGCAACTACATAGCCACCGTCGGGCAAATAATAAGCCGGAATTTGATGTCCCCACCACAACTGGCGGCTGATGCACCAGTCCTTGATGTTCTCCAGCCAGTGGCGGTACAGGTTGACGTATTTCGCTGGATAGAATTTGATGTCTCCATCAAGGACGGGTTTCAGGGCGATGTCGGCCAAATGTTCCATCTTTAGGAACCATTGCATGGAAAGTTTCGGCTCTATGGGTACGTTGGTGCGCTCCGAATAGCCCACCTTATTATTATAGTCTTCGATTTTTTCGAGCAGATCGGCAGCCTTCAAGTCGATGACAATTTGCTTGCGGGTGTCCTCACGGCTCATGCCTACATAAAGCCCTGCCGCTTCGCTGAGGGTGGCGTTGTCGTTGAAGATATTGATGCTTTGTAAGTTGTGTTTCTCGCCCAACATGTAATCGTTCACGTCGTGGGCTGGGGTGACTTTCAGGCAGCCGGTTCCAAACTCCACGTCCACATAGTCGTCTTCTATCACTGGGATGACACGGTTCACCAAAGGCACCACGACTTTCTTGCCGTGCAGCCATTGGTTTTTCACGTCATTCGGGTTGATGCACATGGCGGTGTCGCCCATGATGGTTTCGGGACGCGTGGTGGCGACCACCGCATAGCGGCGACCTTGGGCATCCGTGTGGATGATTTCGCCTTCAGCATCCGTGGCACCCGTACCATCGTCTTCGTGGAGATAGTAACGCAGGTAGTACAACTTGCTGTGTTCGTCTTTGAAAACCACTTCCTCGTCGCTCAAGGCGGTTAGGGCTTTGGGGTCCCAGTTGACCATGCGTACACCTCTGTAAATCAGTCCTTTGTTGAATAGGTCAATGAAAGCATGTATCACGCTTTTGCTTCTGGTTTCGTCCATGGTGAACGAGGTGCGCTCCCAGTCGCATGAACATCCCAGCCGTCGAAGCTGTTTGAGGATGATGCCGCCATGCTCGTTGGTCCAGTCCCAGGCGTGTTCCAAAAAGGTCTCGCGACCGATGTCTTCCTTGCTAATGCCCTGCTGTGCCAATCGGTTCACGACTTTGGCTTCGGTGGCGATGGAGGCGTGGTCGGTGCCGGGCACCCAGCAGGCGTTCTTCCCCTGCATTCGGGCGCGACGGACAAGGATATCCTGAATTGTGTTGTTCATCATGTGACCCATGTGAAGTACACCCGTCACATTGGGCGGCGGAATCACGATGGTGTAAGGTTCGCGTTCATCAGGGGTAGAATGGAAGTAATTCTTCTCCATCCAGTGTTCGTACCACTTGCTTTCAATTTCCGAAGGGCTGTATTTGCTACTGATTTCCATAGTCGTTGAAATGAACGGCAAAAGTAGGGATTTTTCGGGCAAGTTGATGCAATAATCTTGATTTTTCAATTTTTATGGCTTGGGAATGAATGGAAAAGTGTTTTTTTTTGATGGAGATTGGATTGGGAATAATCATGGATGCCTTGGCTTGCTTTTACTTTTTTTCTCGATTTGGGATTTGCAAGAAAATTTTTTCTATTTTTGTCCGCCATAGACACAAATGTAAATTCACTAATTAAATCATAATCTTTATGCAAAATTTCTTTATTGACTTGTGGCAAATCATTATTGACTTGTGGCAAAACCACCTTACTACGTTGCTTTTGTGTGGTATTCTTGTGGTTGTCGTTGTCTTTTTGGCTTTCTACCTAAAGAAGGCCAAGCAACATCCCAAGGGATTGATTGCAGCTGCTCTCAGCAACATGGGCGAGCGTTTTGGCTATTACATCATGAATGCCATTTTGCTGCTGTTTCTCGTGTCGAAGTTCGGATTGCCGGATGGTACGGCTGGTATCATCTATTCCGTGTTTTACTTTGGCATCTATGTGTTGAGTTTGGTGGGCGGTTTTATCGCCGACCGTACTCAGAATTACAATCGCACCATCCAGTGGGGCTTGACCATCATGGCTCTTGGATACGTAGCCTTGGCCATCCCCTTGTTCAGCAAGGTTGACGGTATCATTGCCGATGGCAACGGAGGCTGGTGGAGCATCTTGATTTTCACCTGCATAGCTTTGCTCGCCATTGCCTTTGGTAACGGATTGTTCAAAGGCAACTTGCAGGCCTTGGTGGGGGCAGATGTACGATAACTTTGAAGCCGAAGCCGCCAAGAATGGCCCCGAGGCTTTGGCTGTTGCCAAGGACAAGCGCGACAGCGGTTTCCAGATTTTCTACGTGTTCATCAACATTGGTGGCGTGATTGCTCCATTCGTGGCTCCCATGCTGCGTGAATGGTGGTTGAAGGCACACAATTTCATCTACAATGCGGACATGTCGGCCCTGTGTCACCAGTATCTCGCTGATGGAACCGTATCGCAGAAGTTTACGGAGACGATGGCTAACTCCGTCCTTCCTGCTGCCAACTATGGTGACAACCTGACACAGTTCTGCTCCGATTATATCCTAACCTTCAACCAGGGGGTTCACTTTTCGTTCTTCGTGTCGGTGGCCGCCATGTTGATTTCTCTGATTATCTTCTTCTCACAAAAGAAAAAGTTCCCGCAACCTGCCAAGAAAGTGACGGCCGAAGCCGCTGGCTACACGGCCGAAGAGAAGGCTGCCATGGCTAAGGAAATCAAACAGCGTATGGCTGCTTTGTTCGCTGTTCTCGGTATCGCGATCTTCTTTTGGCTCTCGTTCCACCAGAACGGTCAGTCGTTGAGCGTTTTTGCACGTGATTTTATCAATAGCGACCAATTGGCACCGGAAATTTGGCAGGCACTTAATCCTTTGTATGTCATCATCCTGACACCTATTGTTATGGGTGTTTTTGCTATTTTGGCTCGCAGGGGCAAGCCGGTTTCCACGCCACGAAAAATTGTTTTGGGTATGGGTATCGCGGGCTGTGCTTACCTCTTCCTAATGGTTTTCTCCATCGTGAAGAACTATCCTTCGGGCGATGCGTTCCGTGCTATGGACGTTGCCCAGATGGCTGCTGCCGGTCTTGCCAAAGCCGCTCCTTGGGTGATGATTGTAACCTACTTTTTCTTGACGGTTGCCGAGTTGTTCATCTCTCCACTTGGACTTTCGTTTGTATCGAAAGTTGCTCCACGCCACATGGTCGGTCTTTGCCAAGGCTTGTGGCTAGGTGCTACGGCGCTTGGAAATGCCTTGATATGGTTGGGTCCGGTCATGTACAATGCGTGGGACATCTGGAAGTGTTGGGGCGTGTTCCTTGCCATCTGCCTCGTCTCCATGACCGTCATGTTTGGCATGGTGAAGTGGTTGGAAAGGGTGACCAAATAATCGCACTCGCGATACAATATTTGAAAAGGCTTGCTAGTGCAAGCCTTTATTTTTAACTATATGATTATCAACTAAAAAACTATCAACTATGTTCAAAGGACATCCCAAAGGGCTTTACGCCCTCGCTTTGGCCAATACGGGCGAACGCTTCGGTTATTACACCATGCTGGCCATTTTCGTGCTTTTTTTGCAGGCAAAGTTCGGCTTCAATGAGGCACAGGCGGGCAATATCTACGGCATCTTCTTAGGATGCGTGTATTTCATGCCTCTCATCGGTGGCATTCTAGCCGACCGTTTCGGCTATGGCAAAATGGTGAAGTCGGGCATCGCCATCATGTTCTTCGGCTACTTGCTGCTTGCGGTTCCTATGGCAACAGAAATGGCCAAGGCCACCATGTTCTCTGCATTGGCGCTTATCGCCGTCGGAACGGGCTTGTTCAAGGGCAACCTGCAAGTGATGGTGGGCAACCTCTACGACGAAGCTAAATACAGCGCTTCCCGTGACAACGGTTTCAGCCTGTTCTACATGGCCATCAACATCGGCTCCATGTTTGCGCCTATCACGGCCACCAAAGTCACCGACTTGTTCTTGGGCAAGGCGGGTTTCAGCTATGTGCCCCAGATTCCTTCTCTGGCTCACCAATATCTTGACGGCACCATCACAACCGATGCGCTTTCCGCTTTCGAGGCTTTGGCGGTGCGGCAGGGCGGAAATGTCAATGACTTGGCAGGTTTTGCCGAAAACTATATCGATGCCTTGTCGGGTGCCTATAACTATGGATTCGGAGTAGCGTGTCTATCTCTGATACTCTCCATGGCCATCTACTTGTTCTGCCGCAGATGGTTCAAGCATGCTGATGTGAATACCAAACAGGCCAAGTCAATGGAAAGCACCACAGTGAACGTGGTGGAACTTTCGAAGGAGCAGACGCGCGAGCGCATTACTGCCTTGGTGTTGGTCTTTGTCGTGGTGATTTTCTTCTGGATGTCGTTCCAGCAAAGCGGTCTCTGCCTGACCTATTTTGCCCGCGACTACACGGCAAGTACAGCGTCGGGATTCACCCGCATTGGGTTCAATATTTGGGCGTTGACTCTGATAGCCATCTCGGTTTACACCTTGTTC
>JBGYWU010000086.1:0-6021 GCA_041842265.1 Candidatus Limimorpha sp.
AGGAAAGCGGAACGAGGCCTAATGTTGCTTCGCATTCTCCCGAAGCCATCCTTCCGCATTCCGAATGGCAGTACAAACATATCTTCTTCGACCTTGACCGCACGCTGTGGGACTTTGATGCTGCTGCCGAAGAGGCCTTTGAGCGCATTTATGAACAATACGACCTGAAAAGCCAAGGCATTCCTAATGCACACGCGTTTCATGAGGTGTATCGTCCTCTAAACGAACACCTTTGGGAACTGTATCGTGCCGACAAAATCACCAAAGACTATCTGAATCGTACCCGCTTCGTGTTGCCTTTGGAGCATTACGGCATTCACGACCTCGACTTGGCCAACCGTCTCAGCGTGGATTACGTCTATTGGTCGCCACGTATTGTCAGGCTGGTTCCTGGCACGAAGGAACTGTTGGACTACTTGAAGCCAAAGTATCATTTGCATTTGATTACCAATGGTTTCCAAGAGGTACAATACACCAAGTTGCGCGGTTCGGGCCTGAAATCCTATTTTGAGACCTTGACCGTTTCTGAAGAAGTTGGGGTGAAAAAGCCTAATCCGGAGATTTTCCATTATGCCCTGCGCAAGGCCCATGCCACTGCCGGAGAAAGCCTCATGGTTGGGGACGAGATGGCCGTCGACATTGACGGGGCCCGTGCAGTAGGAATGGATACGGTTTTGTTTAATCCAAGGAGGACAAAAATGAATGGCGAGCGGACCTATGAAATCCACAGCTTGGTTGAAATACTGAATCTGCTATAATGAATGTTTAGTATTTTTGCCATGTTTTATTGTCGTATTCTGTATGCGCGGAAAACTAGTATTATCATTGATATGCCTTTTGGGCTTCAAGCTTGGGTTGTTTGCCCAGCAGAAAGGACGGGTCGCCGGTGTCATCAGGGATGCCGAGACAAGTGAAACCTTGATTGGCGTGTCGGTTTATGTGGAGGAGCTGCGATTGGGGACTACGTCGGATGAACAAGGCAGATATGCTTTGGATTTGCCCGTGGGTGAGCATACATTGCGCATTTCTTATGTGGGCTACACCATAACATACTCTAGGGTAAGCGTTGGGAACACCCCTGTTGCGCTCAATGTCAAATTGCAGCCCGAGTCGGAAAAACTGTCGGAAGTACTGGTTACCGGCGAGCGCAAGGACCGCAATGTGACGGCCCTGGCAATGAGCGTGCAAACCCTAGACATGGTCACCATCAAAAAGATTCCGGCATTACTGGGCGAGGTGGATGTCATCAAGTCCATCACCTTGCTGCCTGGAGTGCAGTCGGCCTCTGAAGGCTCGTCGGGCTTCAGTGTGCGCGGGGGTGCCACCGACCACAACCTCATCCTTTTTGACGGTGCCCCAATTTATAACGCCTCTCATTTCTTGGGTTTTTTTTCGGTGTTCAACAACGATGTGGTGAAGGATGCTACACTCTACAAGGGCGACATTCCGGCCAATTTCGGGGGACGTCTTTCATCCGTCCTTGATGTGTCGGTGAAGGATGAGATGCCGAAATGCCTGAGCTTGCAAGGTGGTATCGGATTGGTAACCAGTCACCTGATGATTGAATCCCCTCTGTTTGACCATAAGACTTCGGTGTTGCTGGCAGGTCGTAGAACATATGCAGGACTGCTCCTCCCGTTTCTGGGCGACAATTTGGACAAGTCGAAAATCAATTTCTATGATGTGAACACAAAGGTAACACAGGCGCTGGGCAAGAACGACCGTCTTTTCTTCTCACTCTACAATGGCCACGACCAATTCTCGATGCGGCAAATGATAGGTTTGGGCTATGGCAACAGCAGCACCACCTTGCGCTGGAGCCATGTCTTTTCAGGCCGCCTCACTTCCAACCTTTCTTTTACCGGTTCGAGATACAGGTATAGCATCGACATCAACTACGACCCTTACGATTTCACCATCAAGGCGGGTACCGATGGAGCCGCCCTCAACTACGACTTTGCCATGCACTGGGATGAAAAACATGATTCCAAGTTTGGCCTGTCAACAGGCTTCCAATCCTATCTTCAAGGGGAGATCAGCGATCGGGGAGGAGCGCTTTCGCAATATCTTCAGGTGGGCCAAACCATGGCGGTGGCACGCAAGTGCTTGGAACATGCCATATATTTCACTCATGATTACATTCCTACGCCGCGTTTTACTTTCCGTGCCGGCATGAGAGTGTCGTGTTTCCAGAATGTCGGCGAGGAAGACTTGTATGTCTTCGACGATGGTCTGCACGTCGTTACCGATACCTTGCATTATGGCAAGGGTGAGGTGTTCCATACGGTCGTCAACCCCGAACCGCGTTTGGCGGCCATGTACCAGCTTGACGAGCACTCATCAGTCAAGGCTTCGTATTCTCGCACGGTGCAATATGCCCAAGTGGCATCATCGGCAACAGGCGGCCTGCCCTTCGATGTGTGGTTCCCGACCAGCCCCAACGTGAAGCCTCAGAAGTGTAACCAGTTTGCGTTCGGCTATTTCCGCAATTTCATTGACGATGCCATCGAGACCTCTTTGGAGGTGTATTATAAGGACATGCAGGGTGTCATCGACTTCAAGGATAATGCCATCACATACGGCTATCTCTTGATTGACGGTGAATTGCGTGCCGGCAAGGGCCGTTCTTATGGAGCCGAGTTCCTTGTCAGGAAGAATATGGGCAGTTTTACGGGATGGGTTTCCTATACCTATTCACGCACCTTCCGCACCATTGAGGGTATCAGTTTTGGAAAGGAATACCGTTCGCCTTACGATCGTCCCCACAACGTTGTCATCGTGGGCAGCTATGATGTAACACCGCGTGTTTCATTGGCAGCCAATTGGATTTACAACACGGGCCAGCCTGTTACCTTTCCCTATGGGCAAACCACGTACAACGGCGTGACTTACGCGGTGTATAACGGCAAACGCAATGAGAGCCGTTACCCCGACTATCATCGCCTCGATCTCTCGTTTACCTGTAAGCTGGGCAAGTTGGACAACCGCCGTTGGCAGCACGAAATCAACGTGTCCGTTTACAACGCCTACGCCCGTCACAACACTTGGGCCATCATTTTTGAGCAAGGCGAGAACGGCAGTATCGTGACCAAAAGCATGTATTTGTTTTCTGCTGTGCCTTCCATCTCGTATAACTTTAAATACTGAGCGCTATGACAAGAATGTATCGGTTATTAACAATTGTTGCTTTTGCAGGATTGTCCGCATGCACTGAAGACATCGTGATTGACTTGGAGGAAGGCAACCCCTTGATTGGCGTGGAGGCTTCGTTTACCAATGAGACAAAGCGTCATGTGGCTATTTTGAGTAATACAGCCGCGTTCTACAGCCAGAATGAAATCAGCATGGTGAGTGGGGCAACTGTATACGTCACAGATGGCGTGGACACGGTATATTATCGTGAGGATGCGGAACAGAAGGGCCATTACTTTACGGACTCGGTTGCTGGAAAAAAGAACACCATGTATCGTCTTTGCATTGAAATTCCTCAAGAGGATGGAGAGGTGCTGCGGCTGTTTGCCGACAGCGGCATACCTGACAACGTGGAACAGATCGATAGCCTTGTAGTGAAGCATTTCAACGGGCCGAACGACACGATACCTTCCATGTTTTTCATGGATACGATTGAGTGGCTTTATCCTTATTTCCAGAGCCTCCCCGACCCCAATATCATCTATATGCCTATGGTCTCAAAGAACGACACGATGCTTACCGACAGCTTGAAAAGCCGCATGATGATTCCTCAAGGTGGATTTGCGGGCTATTATGTGAATGGCGCGGAGATGCTCGAGTCGAACAAAGAAATCCCGATTGCCTATTTCCTCAGGTCGCAGCTGATGGATGGAGATAGGATCCGTGCGGATTTGTATAGCATCACTACGGACTATTTGTATTATTTCTACAGTATCATGATGTCGTCGGGCAGCAATCCCATGTTAGGCGCACCGTCCAATGTGACCACCAACATCCGGCCTGAAGGAGAGGGTGCCGGATGGTTCTTTACCGCTTCGGTTGTCTCGGCGGAAACGGTGTTCCGAAAATAGGACACCATCATAAACAAGGTGTATTTGCGCAATGGCGGTGAGGATAATTCGGGATGGATGTGTATTGCCTATAACGAGAAAGGCGGCCTCAACGAAGAGGTCGCCTTTCCTGTTTAAAGATAGGCATGTGTTTATTTTACCACGACTTTCTCCACAAGCACCTGTGTGCCCGTGGTGAGGCGGAGGAAGTAGACCCCCTTCTGCATGTTGCTGATGTTGACCTCTTCGCTGCCGCTGCCTTTGCCGTTCAGTACTTGCTGGCCAAGGCTGTTGAACAAGGCATAGCTGAACTCGGCATTGCCGCAGTCAATCGTAAAGGCGTTGCTGGCAGGGTTGGGATAGACACTGAACAGGGATTCCATCTCATCAACACCAAGTTCCGCCTTGACGACAACACATTCCGGAAGGCTTTCACCGTCGGCATATTGGGCAACAACGCAATAGGTATAAACGGATTCGTCGTTGACTTCGTCGGTATAGTTGCTCTCATTGGTTTGAGCCAGTTCGAGGCCATTGCGGAAAATGATGAAGTTGGTGGCGTTTTCGGGAGCGTCCCAAGTCAGAGTGATGGTACCGATGGCAATTTCAGCCTCGAGGTTCTCAACAGGGTTGTAGGTGCCCGAGGGAGCGCCAGCACAGTTGCAGTCAAATTCATGCAGGACACCGGCACTGGGGTTGTTGCCCGAGTATATGACATCACCGTTTTCGTACTTCATGACAAAGGAACACTCCTCAGTGTAGTTGCCTTTGATCCAAGTCAGTGTGACATGGACTCCGCTGCCGATTTCGAGGGTCTCGCTACCTGATGATTGACCCGATGTAAGGGTTAATTCCGTATCGGGTGTGCCATCGTTGAATGAAAGTCTCAGTTTGTTGCCGTTCCATCCATCGCCATAGGAGTCGTTCATTTCGACGATGACGATGCAGGTGTTCTTCAGGGTCACAGAGCCTTCAGCGGCCAAACCTCCATCGGCTTGCATGGCGAAGTTGACGGGAATCTGTTCGTTGCTGGGGCATTCCTCGTCGATGATGACTTTGAAGACACAGGTGGCGATGCCTTCGGGGGCTAGGGTGCCAACCTCAATGCTCTCGTTGAGGAGGGTGATGTTGCTGTTGTCGCTGCTGATGGAGGCAATGGCATTGGTGGCAAAGTAATGACCGGTGTTCTTGAACTTGGCAACGAGGGTCAGTGTGTCGCCGGGGACAAAACTGCCAGCCCAGCTGGAACCGTCAAAGCTGAGGACACCTTGGTTGGCTGTGATATAGGCCTTGCCTGCCCATGTTGTTGCGCCGCATTGCATGGCGACGTTGATCAAGAAACGGGTGCCGTCTTCAACGCCATTGGCAATGGTGAAGCTGAAGGCATCTTCAAGGGTGAAGGTCGCATTGGCTGCCAGCACGCCAAATTCTGAAGTGGCATTGTTGAAGACCACACGCTCGTCCGCGCAGCTCAGGGTGACGGTTGTCGTCCCGGCAGTGGGGTCAACGCCCACGTTCTTGAAGGTCATCGAGAGACTCGTGGTGACGTTGACTGGGGCGGAGTTGGGCGTGTATTCGGTAACGGTGATGTAGGGACCTTCGGCAGGCAGCACTTCCACATTGATGATTTCGGTCACTTTATTGTAGCCTATCACGGTCAGTGTGGCGTTGCCCACATTGCTCATCGGGGGGAAGGTCAGGGTGCAGATGCCGTCAATGATATTGCCGCTGCTGATCACTTCACCGTCCATAATCAGGGTAGCGATACCATAAGGGGTGCTCTCGGCACTGATTTCCATTTCATTCATGCCAAGCATCAGCGCGACGGGAGCACAGTTGACATTCATGCTGGCGGGATTGTCGGTGCGAACCATCAGGCTCGGGTCGCCAAAGAGAATCCAAGTGTTGTGGGTATTGCCGTTGTCTCCAGGGGCGGCGTCAAGGACATACATGTTTCCGTTGAGCGAAGCACCGCCTAAGGTATGGTTGAATTTGTCTG
>JBGYWU010000087.1:0-5019 GCA_041842265.1 Candidatus Limimorpha sp.
ATTTCCAAGGTGGGACGGAAGTGATGGCGGTCGTCAAGGTTGAAATCAAAAACCAAGGATAGTGTTCCATTCCTGTGACTCACCGTTTGCCGTTCAAAAGTGAAAGTCGAGAACTCCTTGCGTAAGGCATCAAATTTGGATTGATTGTCGATCCGTTTCAAGATAAATGGCTTTTTTATGGCACAAAATTACGAATTATGCCCCAAATATCGCACAAAAAACCTACTTTTGCCGTATGGATTTAGGAGAAAAGTTTGTCATACGAAGCAATTCTTTGGAGCCGAAGCGGGGTAAAATCCTGATTTCCGAACCTTTAATGAATGACTTCCATTTCGGAAGGTCAGTGATTCTGCTCATTGACCATGTGGAGACAGAAGGTAGTTTTGGCATTATTATCAACAAGAAGATGGAGATGCAAGTCAACCATATCGTCGACGAGTTCCCCGACTTTGAGGCGCCCGTGTATCAGGGCGGCCCCGTTGCTGGCGACCAGCTTTTCTTCATCCATACCTTAGGCGAGATGATTCCAGAGTCCTACCCCATTACAGACGGCTTGTACTGGGGTGGCGACCATGAGACTTTGGCCACTTTGGTCCATACGGGCATTGCCAATGAGGACAATGTGCGTTTCTATTTGGGTTATGCAGGTTGGGATGCGGGGCAACTCGTTGACGAGTTGGTGCGCAACTCCTGGCTCGTCAGCCCAATCACCACAGAACAATACTTGCAGACTCCCCCTGAAAAGATGTGGGAAGCCTTTGTTAAACAGATGGGCAGCCCATACGAAATGTGGAACCGATTCCCGAAACATTTCGAGGACAATTAAAGTTAAAAACCCGTCAAGAAATTACTCCAAGCTGTCGCCCGTCTCGCCAACACCGTCCTTGGCTTGCTTCTCGAGTTCCATCTTACCGAAACGCAGCGTGAAGCCGGCCGAGATGTAGCGGCTGTTCAGCATCTTGCGCGTGCTGTCGCTGAGGAAATACGGATTGGTATTGATTGAACCTGAACCAATCCTTGCCCCCCAATTGAAAATGTCCTGCACGTTGACAAACACTGACAAACGGCGTTTGAAGAAATCGCTTCGAAGACCCAAATTGAGGAAGTAACGCGCCTTGCGCTCACTCATCAGTCCAATGGTGGGTGAATTGTAATTGGCTGAAGCCGTTACCTGCAACTGGTTGAAAGGCTTGGCCCAAGCATTGACACGCACACTCAATGACCATTTGTCGTTCTCATTGACTTTATGCTCAATATTTCCAAACTCATCCACTCGTTCGTATTCCATGCGGTAGCCGTAATCATAGAGGTTGGCATAGAGGCGCACGTTGAAAAAGCCGCTCGGACGATAAGTCATGTTGACCGAGGTGCCATAACGCCACGAGGTGCCCATGTTGTAAGGCATAGAAAAGCTGACGATACGCTCCAGATAGTCGTCATACTCGGCATCGGTCAGCGAGCTGATTTCATTGGTGCTCCAGCGCCCGTAGGCTTCCCATCCGATGTTGCCAAAACGCTCGAAAAACTTTTGCCAACCGGCTTCAACATTATGTGTATAACCACTCTTCAAGCCGTTGATATTACCAACTGAATAGCTGTTCTCACCATAACTACGGAAACTGGTGACTTGTTGATAATCCGGATGCGACATCCTCATCGAATAGTTGAGTTTCAAATTGTGCATATCCTCAGTACGATAAGTCAAGTGAATCGATGGAAAGACGTTGAAGAAGTAGAGCGTGCTGTCGTCGGCAAAGGGCATGTAGCTGGAGTAGTTGTAATCAACGCGGTCGCCACCCAAACCGAGGCCTGTGCTTAAAGTGAAGCCACCCCAGCGGTGTGTCCAGTTGACATCGGCGGTGGCACTGCTCTCAATGGCTTTTAACTGAAAGTTGCGCAGGGTGTCCATCAAAACACCAATAGTGTCGTTAAATCGGTCATAAGTATTGTCGGTCAGCGAATGTTCGGCGCGCAAACCATAACTCAACTCACCATCGAGGCTATAGGGACGGTTATAACGAACATCAAGACTGCTACCGTATTTGTAAGTCTGCGTCAGCATATAACGGTGCTCGTCGAGGTCGGTATTTTCTTCATACATCCGGTTGTACCATTCCTCAGAGTGGTTGTCGGAGAGCCTGCCATTCAACCCAATGCGGAGGTTGTGGCCTTCATTGTCGAACTTCTTGGAATAATCGGCACCAAAATGGCCAAACATCGAACGCATATCCCGGTTGTTGCCCGTTTGATCAGCATAAAGCAAAGGAGGTATTGTGTCATAATAAAACTGGCGTTCGTTGCGTAGCATGTCGTTATCGTTCTTGTTGTAAAAACCACCGGCATCCACAGAGATGTCGCTCGTCGAATCAATCTCGTAATCGATATTCATGAAGACATTGCCGCTCTTGCTGCGGCTGTCATCGGTTTGTGAAATGGTATCAGCCCAAGTCACTTCGTATTCGCCTTCAGTGACTGCATCGCGGCGACGTTGTGCCCACGAGTCGGTGGAGTTGTGGCGATCGCTGAAGCGCCCCGAAGCAAACAAGTTGGCACTCAGTTTCTCCTGCTTCCACATGTAACTGACCCAAGGCGAGAAGAAAGGCTGGTTGGAGCCGTTCAGGCCGAAACTGACAAATTGGTTGCTCTTGACGTGCGCCGAAGTAACTATGTTGATGACAGCCTCGGCATTGGTGGCATATTTGGCCGAAGGGTTGGTGATGGTCTCAATACGTGCGATGGCGTTGGCCGGCAAGGTCTGGAGATAGGTCTTCAGGTTCTCCTCGGTGAGTTTCGACGGCTTGTCGTTGACCCAAATCTCAATACTCGACACGCCACGCAAGGTGATGTTGCCTTCCACATCGACCTCAACGCCAGGGGCATTCTGAAGTGCATCTTCGGTGGTTCCCGTCTGAATGGACGGATCTTCACTGACGTTATATATCAGTTTCTCCCCTTCCATGGCATAAAGCGGTCGTTCGGCAGCCACTGTAACCTCACCCAATGATGTTACGCCCGGATTGATGCGCAAAACACCTAAGTTGGTATTGTTTTCAACGCGGAAAGGCATCGTGTAGCTCTCGTAGCCAATGGCCGAGACACGCAGCAAAAAAGCGCCTTGGTTCACATTATTGATCTCAAAAGCGCCGTCCATGTTACTGATACCGCCTTTAACGAAAGTGGAATCAATGGAATCGAGCACAGCCACATTGACATAGGGCATATTATCACCTGTCTTGGCATCCCGCAACTGGCCGACAATGGTGAACGTGTCGCCATCACGTACCTTCTTCTTTTGCTTGACGACGGGCATTGACTCTGTCTGTCCCCATTGGCGATCCCCACCGAATGGCGGGCGATCTCCTGAATTCCTGCCTCCTGGTTGGCGACCGCCTGGAGGTTGGGCAAAACAGAATACCGTAACAAACACCATCAACACCGAGAAGACAGATTTCAAAAAAAAGGATTTATTCATAATTATTTTTAGAATAAAAAAAACAGGTTAAAAAAAAGAAACAACAGATGTAATGGAAACCCTGTTTCCACGACGTGTCAATTGATTGAACCCGCCGTAAAAGAGTTGTAACTTACGTTTTCGGGTTTCCATTTGTCTTTCGGAACAAGTTGCTCGTTGGGGTAGCCCATCACGATGGTGCAGAGTGGAACGATGGTCTCAGGCAGGTTCAGCATTCGGCTGACGTTGGCCATGCGCTCTTCCACCGGATAGCAAGCCGTCCACACGGCACCAAGGCCCAATGCATGGGCGGCCAAAAGGATGTTTTCGGTGGCAGCCGAACAGTCCTGAACCCAGAAAGTCTGACCTGGACCTTCGACGGTTTTGTCCATGTCGCCGCAGACGACAATGGCCAGCGTCGACTCCTGCCACATCTGGCTTTGACGGCCCGTACCACCCAACTCGTTCAGTTTGGCGCGGTCGTTGACGACCACAAAATGCCAAGGCTGCCTATTGACGGCGGTAGGAGCGGCCATGCCCGCACGAAGCAGCATTTCGATGGTATCGGGCGAGACGGCCTTATCGGTAAACGAACGGATACTCGTGCGTGTCATGATGGTTTCAATGACGGTGTTCATGGTGCCAGCATTATTTGAGGTGTTTGTTTCTTTGCTGCAATTGCAGCCAGTCACGACAACGGCCGTGAGAATGGCAAAAGCAAATGCGAATCGTTCAACAGTGTTTTTCATTGTCGATAGTGTTAGTTGGATAACCCTGCTTCAAAATTCGACCGCAAAAATAACATTTTTCTCGAATGCGGATGCAACTTGATGAAGTTTTTTACCCTCATTTATGATGATTTACATTCATGAAAACCCCCATTATTGGGGATAAAACGGTATCGGTAAAACCCAGACCTTTGCAGGATATTAGTGTTCACAAACTGAAACCGATGGCCATGCCGAGCGTTACAACAAATGATATAGGAGCCAACTAATAATATCAATATGTTTATTCACAAAAAAAAAGCATTTCTGCTGGTTGGAGGCTTCATGGTTGCTGCCATCACCTCTTGTAATCCCATCAACCCCATCCCGACAGTCGTCAGCGAGGAGACCTACGCGGGCGGAGAATTGGGCACCACTTTCAACAGTTCCCAGTCCGCCTATGAAGACCCAACTCCGGCCATTGAAAAAGCAGGTTTGGCAACCCAATTCAAGTATGGAGAGTATTTCTTTGAGCGTTCCTACACAATCAACAACGAGCCATTCAAAGGTCTTGGGCCGCTTTACCTTCGCACCAGCTGCATCGCCTGCCATCCTGGTTATGGCCGCGGTAAACGCACGACGCGATACGACTCCAACGAGTGGGGCAACGGCTATCTGCTCATCGTTACTGACAAGCAAGGCACGATTGTGGAGTCACTGGGACTTGTTCCAATGACAAAAGCCGTTGCGGGCTTCAAGCCGATGATTGACGAGTCAAAAGTAAGCATACATTGGCTCAACTATGTTGACGAATGGGGCAACAGTTTCCCCGATGGCGAGACCTACGGCCTCATCTATCCC
>JBGYWU010000088.1:0-4869 GCA_041842265.1 Candidatus Limimorpha sp.
ATGCTTGAACGATTTATTTACGTGTCTGGGATTGAACCAGACACGCATTTAATTGACAGACTTTTCAAAGAACTCATTTTATTTACGGCCAAAGCCGCTTAGGCTAGGCCAATTTTTAACGAACTATTATACAGTTAGAAAAAATATTATATATTTGCGACAACCACTTGTTTTATGACAAGTGAAGTTGTTTTACGGAATTAAAATCTGCGATTTAACCATGTATGGTTGCAAATCAATGATTTTAAAAAAAGACGTTTACGAACGTTATCTTCCAGTCTCAAACTTCGCAACTTTGAAACCATCCGGAAGATACGGCAACGGGACGTCTGCGTAAGGTGTATTGTATCTATGCCAGTCATGGCATATCATATGATATCACAATGCGTGGGCAGGCTGCGTTGCTTATCTTGGATGGAGGCAATGCGAAGGCCTGAGACTGGGATAAATAAGTACAGACTCCCACGTCTTTTTTTTTGTATTAATATTGAAATGGCTGCATCAGAGGAGTTTACAAGCCAGACTTCCCTAATATGAAAAAAGCATTAATTGCTTCAGTATTGATTGCCATCGGCGCATCGGCAATCGCTCAAGAGCAGAAAACCGGGCAAAAACAAGAGACAACCTATCGCCGCAGTTCTTTATACACCATCATGTTGCCCGACGACAAATTGGTAGAGCATGCCCGCGATGCCGTAACCGAAGCTTTCCTGCAAAAATCTTTTCCCGACAAGTACAACAATCATTGCTTGAACGACCGGGTCTTAGACCTTGCCTCAATTAAGAACATCGAAGTAACTCCTGAAGAAGTGGCCGCCGCCCAAGAACAAGGAGCCAAAGGCATAGGCGGATTACTCAAGAAAGGTCTGGGTGTCATGAAATCTGCCGCCAAAGAAGCTAAAATATCCGCTGATAGTGTAGCCACACTTAGCGATGCGGATTATGTGGCCAAATTACAAAAATATTTTGAAACACACAACACAGCCGGCGCTTTGGTAGCCAAATGGTTTGGAGGCCCCGACGCATGTCCTCAAAAAATAAAAGCTCTAAGTGTCAAACTGATAGAAGAGAGAGGCATAAACACTCTCAGTCCTGAAGAATTGGAAAAAGCCAAATTAGCTGTGGGAGGAATGGAAAAACTCATAGCATCGGCTTCCTATGATCTTATGGGACGCACTTTTGTGATGGTGAATCGTTATTCATACCTCAGTGCCGAAGATGTCATAGCTTATAGCACAATAGCCGCAGCAGCATTTTTTGGTAATTATGCCACATTGGCCGGCAGTGCTTTGGCTTCGGTTCTGAAAGGCTATTTTGTAAAGACCAGTACCTATCTTTTCCAATTGGATCTCACCCAAGAACAGATCATGCAACTCTCAACCAAGTATCAAAAAGACATCCGCAAACTGTATACAGACAACAGTATAAAACTTAAATACGTAGGAAAGACCTGGGATTACGCCCCTGCCACCCTCAAGATGTCTGTCAAATCCCAGAATGACGCCTTACTGATAGAGCGAGCCACCATACGTGCCACCGATGGCGCCATTTCCAAACTCCAAAAAAGATACGAGCAATTCAAAACTCTCGCCACATTACATCAGGATGGAGAAAACCTATATGCCTATATCGGTGCAAAGGAAGGATGTAAAGAAGGTGACAAATTTGAGGTTCTTCAAAAGACCATTGACAAGGAAGGTGTTGAAGTATACAAAGCCGTGGGAGTTGTAAAGATTGAAAAAGGCCAATTATGGGATAACCGCAACGGCATCAATCTGAAAGTAGAAGGAGCGGCCACTGATGAAAAGGAAAAAGATAAGGAAAAAGCCAATTCGGCCTTAAGTTTTTCCGGTTTTGGAACAAGCAAAAAATTATTAGAAGGTTCACTCATCCGACAAATTAAATAACTATTATGAAAACACTGTTCACATTCCTTCTTCTGCTGCTATGCAGCACCGGATTCGCACAAAAAAAGCGTGCGGAGAAAGTTGATAAAAACGAGTACCAATACGAACTGGAAACTTACAATAATGCAGCCGCCACGCCGGGCTACCTGATGGTAAAAGTGTGGAGTTACGGACGGCGCAAAATTCTGACCAACAATCACTGCATGCAGAATGCCATACACGGCATCCTGTTCAAGGGATGTGCCGAACAAGGGGTGAATGCGGGCTGCGCCGCACTGGTGCCCGAAGGCTATGAAGCGCACAACGATTTTTTCGACCGTTTCTTCAAGGGCAAATACCTGCAATACGTACAGCTTACCAACAGGGGCATGATTGATGCAGGAGACGTCATCAAACTAAAAGGAAACAAATACAGAATAGGCATGGTTATGATGATTAACCTTAACGCCTTACGCAAATATCTTGAAAGCGAGAACATCATCAAGCCCTTAGATTTCTTATTTAATTAATTGTGACAGACATGAATAAAGTATATTTTCTTCTGCTGGTCATGCTATGTATGACCTTGACCACCAAAGGGCAGACAGCCGACAAACCGGATCTCATGGTTGTACCCTCGGACAACTGGTTCTACACCAACGGATATTTTAAAGTGATAATGAACAATGGGATTGAAAAAAAGATTCCCGACTATCAACGTGCCTTTACCGAGAACGGCGATATCAGCAATGTGCTCACCACCATTGCGCAGATGTTTATCATGAGGGGGTTTCAAGTAACGAACATCTATGATGAAATGAAAGAGTTAGAATTTGAAGATGCCGAGGAAATGGCTTTAGAAGCCGACGGAGAGGGCGAAGCCACCGCCACCTCTGCTTATGACCTGGTTATGATGCAAGTTAAGCCGGATATCAAATTGGAAATCAACTGGCAGGTCAACAATATCGGTTTTCAGAAAAACGTGTTTGTCAATATCGACGGCAAAGACTCGTATACCAACAAAACCATTGCGCCGATGCAACGCCAAAGCGACAACATGATGAGCAGCACCGCACTCACGATTATGCTCAAGCAAGCCGTCGAGGGCGGGTTTGAGCAACTCGCCTCCAACCTTATGGCCTATTTCAACTCGCTGGCACAGCAAGGACGCGAAATACGCCTTGCCGTACGCACCACGAAAAACAGCTCCGTAGACCTCTTCAGCAACGTGGGCGGAGAGCGGCTCAACAACCTGCTGCAAGACTGGGTCAGATCAAACAGCAAGAACGGAACAGGAACCATTGCACCGGGCAGCACCAAGAATCGGCTCAACTTCCGTGGCCTGCACATTCCCCTGCAAAACAAGTCGGGCGTCAAGATAGACGCAAGCGAATGGGCACGCCAGGCCGGACTGGAGCAATTCTTAAGGAACAAAGGAGTTCCTTCGCGGGTGGAAAGCCGCGGATTAGGTTCCATCATTCTGCGAATCGGAGCCAACTAACCAACAAAAGTTTATGGATATGAAAAAATTTTTATTGTATTGCGCCCTGTCATGCACATGCTTAAGCACATGGGCACAAATCCATATTTCGCCGTACATGGTTCCTACACATGAAAACGGCATGAACGGGCAAACAGCCGAACTGGTGAGTAACAGCCTGCGAGAACTTCTTTCGCAGGCGGGAGCACTATCCCGTTTCGGCAATTCCCGGTTTGTGATGACGGCCAAGTGCGTCAACACCGGAAAAGAGGTTTTGGGCAATGCGCCTACCAGAATAATTTCCAGATACAACGCTTCCTTCTCGATAGGAGACGGCGTATCCGGTACGTGCTACGCCACACAAAACATGGAGCTTACCGGCGTGGGAAAAACGGATGAGCAGGCAGCCATCAATGCGATGCGCACCATCGCAAAACAATCGGACAAACTTAAGCAACTCATCCGGAATGCCGAGCAACGCATTATGGACTACTACAACCGCAACTCGGCAAGCATCTTTGCCAAAGCGAAAAGCCTGATTGCCGGTTCCGACTACGAGCAAGCCATCTACGAGTTGTCTCTCATTCCGCAAGAGGCGGACGCCTACGGGCAGGCACAGCTTCTCTTGCAAGACGCTTATCGCCGATATGTCAACCACAACGCCGCACAACTGCTGCAACAGGCGCAAGCGGAATGGGCGGCAAACCCCTCGAAAGAGAATGCGCACAACGTGGCGGCCTTGTTGTTCGAAATCGACGCGTCGGCCACCTGCCGCCCGCAAGTGGAAAAGTTCTTGCTCAAGGTGGAGCAGCAAAGCAAGGTGGACTTGCAGCGCGAGCACGACTTGAAGGTTGCTGAAATGGAGCACAATGCGGAGTTGAGAAAAGCATACTTCAAAGCCATGGAGAATATCGCAGCAGCCTATGCCAACAGCCGCCCTTCCGTCATACATTATCATCCCAACATCGGGCTTTGGTAATCCTTATCCATCTGCGGAACATGGATACGGCACTCTGAAATCAGCCTAATTACACCATATGAAATCAACAAAAAAAGACTGAATTATGAAACGATTTATTAACCTATTGCTACTCCTCGCTTTTACTGCTCTTCTTTTCAGTTGCCAACAAGAAAAGGAGCTTACACCCGAGGAGGTGGAGCAGCAACAAATTGAAGCGATTATCAAGTTGCACGAGGAGATAAGCCCCGTGGCCGATAAAGCCCTATCATCGGCAAACCCGGTAGAAGAACTTAAGAAAGTGGCCGAGCAGTTCAAAGGCCGCCCGGAGATTGAGGATATCTATTTTGAGCGTGACAAACTTGCCCTGAAATACGAGCATGGAGGATATGTCTATTGGTTGATTACACCGAAAAGTGAACAAGTAGATACAAAAGCTGTAATGAAACAGTTCGACAGACTGAAACCTTCTTTGCCAACAACACGGTTGGGAGAAAAGGCTAAAACTCCTAAAATTTTGCATTTATACAATCACACGTCGGGGG
>JBGYWU010000089.1:0-6873 GCA_041842265.1 Candidatus Limimorpha sp.
AGAATATGTGAACCCCTACAACGGACAGAAGATGTCGGTCATGCTCCGCACAGACTACGACGAGGAGGTCGAGCAGCTATTGAATGCCATCGGACTGAAACACTAACCCCCGATTTGGGTCACCTCGTTGCGGAAAACAGGAGGATGGGGCCTTCGTGCTTGGTGTACCAGCCCGTACCGTTGATGAAGGTAACCCCTCGATGCATTTCATTGGCGATGCGTTCAGCCACCTGTTCCGCCTCTGTAGTGAAGATGAAGGCTTGTACCGTCTGCTTGTTTCCCGTCAGCACAAGGTCGATGCAATAGCTGCACACGCCCATGACCACACAGCTGTAGATGAAATCCTCAATGGTATTGCCGACAAGAAATCCGCAAGCGATAATGATGATGTCACAAATGAGAATGACACGCCCCTGTGAGATGTTCCGATACTTGCATACAATCATCGCGATGATATCGGTACCGCCCGTGCTGCCGCCTTGGGTAAAGGCTACTCCGATACTCAGTCCCGCCAACCCGCCACCGAGAATGGCCGCAAGGAAATAGTCGCTGACGAAAGGCTGCATCTCGCCCGCCATCATCGGGTCGGTGATGAAGTGCTGCAGCAACGACATGAACACGGAGGCCATAATGATGGAATAGCCCGTCTTGATGCCAAAGCCCACGCCGATGACTTTTAATGCGACAAGCAATAGTATTGCATTTATCGCGAACACGGTGATACCGGTAGAGAGCCCCGTGCCCCAATATACCAAGGCGGCAATGCCACTCACGCCACCGCCCATGAGGTGGTTTGGGATGAGGAAGGCCGTCCAACCCAAGCACATGGTAAATAGCGCCAACGTAATGACAACGTAACGCTTGGCTTCGGAGAGAATGTAAATATTGTTGGCTTTCATAGTCTGATGCAAATTATGGGCAAATGTAGGAATATTTTGGAAATGAAAAGAAAAAAACCTCCCGTTTCTCATCAGGAGGTTTGCCGTACCCGAGGCCGGGCTCGAACCGGCACGGCTTTAAAGGCCAAGGGATTTTAAGTCCCTCGTGTCTACCAATTCCACCACTCAGGCACTTACACAAAAAATCCCGAACTGAATCGGGACCTTGTGGAGCGGAAAACGAGACTCGAACTCGCGACCCCGACCTTGGCAAGGTCGTGCTCTACCAACTGAGCTATTTCCGCTTGTCTGCGACAATCGGCATTCTTGTTCGCGACTCGGCATAATCAAAGTAAACTTTGCTTCTGCTCTCGCTGCTCCAAGAATTCCGCCTGCTGTCACAACTTGGCTTTTGAGCGGAAAACGAGACTCGAACTCGCGACCCCGACCTTGGCAAGGTCGTGCTCTACCAACTGAGCTATTTCCGCTTGCGAAATGCGGTGCAAAGATACAACTTTTTTCAATGCCGAATGCATTTTTTGGTTTTTTTTCTTCCGACCACCACTATTTTCTGATTTTTAGACACTTAATGATTCAACAATTTCTTGATTTCATTCAACTTCATCAAAGCCTCCACGGGGGTCAGGGTGTCGATGTTGGTATTGAGTATGTCTTCCTTGATTTGCAAGAGCAGCGGGTCGTCCAATTGTATGAAACTCAGCTGCATGGCATCATCCGTCTTTTTTGTGGCGGCTTTCTCAACATCCTCGCCCGTGTGCGATTTTTCCAATACGGTGAGCAATGCTGTGGCACGCTCGACGACCTTGCGCGGCATGCCCGCCATCTCGGCCACATGGATGCCGAAACTGTGGGCGCTGCCGCCGCGTTTCAGCTTTCGCAGAAAAACCACCTTATTGCCGACTTCCTTCACCGAAACATGGTAGTTCTTGATGCGGGCAAAAGAGTCCTCCATCTCATTCAATTCATGGTAGTGCGTGGCAAACATCACCTTGGCGCGGCTCACGGGATGGTCGTGCAAAAACTCGGTAATGGCCCAAGCAATGCTGATGCCATCGTAGGTGCTGGTGCCACGCCCGATTTCGTCCAACAACACGAGGCTCCTCGACGACACATTGTTCAAGATACTGGCCGTCTCATTCATCTCCACCATGAAGGTCGATTCGCCTGAGGAGATGTTGTCGGAGGCACCCACACGTGTGAAAATCTTATCAACCAAACCAATACGCGCCGAAGCCGCAGGCACAAAACAACCCATCTGCGCCATCAGCACGATCAAGGCTGTTTGCCGCAACAAGGCAGACTTGCCCGACATGTTGGGACCCGTGATGATGATGATCTGCTGTTTGTCGTGATCGAGATAGACATCGTTGGCAATATAGCACTCGCCCACGGGCATCATCTGTTCAATGACCGGGTGGCGGCCCTCCTTAATGTCGAGGGTAAAGGAATCATCAATGACCGGCTCCACATAATTGTTTTTTAAGGCGATGTCGGCGAAACTCACCAAACAGTCGATGCGTGCCACAATGGAAGCATCCAACTGTATCGGCTCCACAAACTCTGCCACTGCGGTAACCAGCTCATTATATACCCTTTGTTCGATGGCACTGATCTTCTCTTCCGCGCCAAGGATTTTCTGCTCGTATTCTTTCAGTTCCTCGGTGATGTATCGTTCGGCATTGGTCAGTGTCTGTTTCCGGGTCCATTCCGCGGGCACCTTGTCTTTATGCGAATTGGTTACTTCCAGATAATAGCCGAACACGTTGTTGTAGCCCACCTTCAGTGAAGTGATTCCGGTACGATCCGTCTCGCGGCGCTGAATGCCCATCAGGTACTCCTTGCCAGATCGCGATAGTTTGCGCAGGTCGTCCAATTCTGCGTTGACACCATCGGCAATGTAATTCCCCTTTGAGAGCAGGGCTGGCGCATCGGGATTCAGTTCTTTTTTGATGCGTTCCCTGATGGACGAACAAGGATTGAATTGTTCCGCAAAGCGTTGCAAAACGAGGTGTTGGCTTTCCTCACAGGCCGCTTTCAGGGTTTCGATTTGGTCTAAGGCGCGCCCCACCTGCAACAGTTCCCTCGGATTGACGCGCGACAGTGACACCTTGGAAATCAATCGCTCCAAATCGCCCACCTGCCGGATGGCATCCTGAAATTTCTGAATCCGGTCGCGGTTCTCCACAAAATAGCGTACCACCTCATAACGCGACTCTATCTGTTCCTTGTTCTTCAGCGGCAGGCTCAGCCAGCGGCGCATCAGCCGGCCCCCCATGGGAGATACCGTCTTGTCGATAATGTCAATCAGGGTTTTGGCATTGAGATTGGTGGTGTGAAGCAACTCCAGATTGCGTATGGTGAACTTATCAAGCCACACATACTGCCCTTGGTCAATGCGGGAGAGCGAGATGATGTGGTTCAACTTATCATGCTGTGTCTCGATCAGATAATGAACAGCCGCGCCTGCAGCCACAATGCCATTCGGGAAGTCGTCCACACCGAAGCCTTTCAAAGAGATCGTGTGGAAGTGTTTGTTGAGGATCTCGTTGGCATAGTCACCGGTAAAAACCCAGTCGTCGAAAACGGTGAGATAGTGTTTCGCGCTGAACAAGTCGATGAACTCCTTGCGCTTGTTGCGTTGCAGCAACACTTCCGACGGGTTGAAACTCTGCAAAAGCTTATCGACGTATTCGTTGCTGCCTTGGGTAAGGTAGAACTCGCCGGTGGAGACATCCAGGAAAGCCACGCCCGAAACCTCTGCATCAAGATGTACCGAAGCCAAAAAGTTGTTTTCCTTTTGTTCGAGTACGCTATCGCTGTATGTCACGCCCGGCGTAACCAACTCTACCACACCTCTTTTGACCAATTTCTTGGTCAGTTTAGGGTCTTCAAGCTGTTCACAAACGGCCACTTTCAGCCCTGCACGCACTAATTTGGGCAGATATGTGTCCAAGGCGTGGTATGGGAATCCAGCCAATTCAATGTCGGCAGAAGCACCGTTGGAACGACGGGTCAGGACGATACCGAGAATCTTGGAAGATTTCACCGCGTCCTCGCCGTAGGTCTCATAAAAGTCGCCCACACGGAACAACAGCATGGCATCGGGATATTTCGCCTTGAAGGAGAAATATTGTTTCATCAACGGGGTTTCGCTCGCTTTTTCTGCCATAACATCACGAATTAAAGGGTACAAAATTACCATTTTGTTTGAAACAATCGGGAGATTCGTCCAAAAAAATCCACAGCAACAACGGGGCAACGCCTTTTTTCACTTATTTTGCCGCCAAAAGAGAAAACCATGCGCAAGTTGAGTATGGACGAGCTGAACCGTATCAGCAAGGAAGACTTCGAGCGATCCGAGAAGTTGTCTGTTATCATAGTGCTCGACAACATTCGTTCGTTGGGCAACGTGGGCGCTTTTTTCCGCACAGCCGATGCTTTCCGGATTGGAGAGTTGGTTTTGTGCGGCATCACTGCCTGTCCGCCCCACCGAGAGATTCACAAGACCGCCCTTGGTGCCGACGAGACTGTGAAGTGGCGCTATTTCGACACCACAGAGGCCGCTTGCCGACGATTGAAGGCTGAAGGCTACAAGGTTTTCGCTGTGGAGCAAGTTGAAGGCAGTGTGCCTTTGCAGAGTTTTGAATTTGCCTCACACACCGCATATATATTAGGGAACGAGGTGGATGGTGTTGGAGAGGAGGTCTTGCCCTATTGTGACGGTGCCATTGAGTTGCCCCAAGAAGGCACCAAGCACTCCATTAATGTGTCGGTGTGTGCCGGAATTGTCATGTGGAAAGCATTTGAGGCATTACATTTAAAGGCAAAACAATGACCATTCTACGCATTTTTTGGGTAGAAAACACAAAAAATACATTTTTTTTCCATTTTTTGCTTTGGCAAATAAAATATTTCCTACTTTTGTTCGCTAATCGGAGTAGTATGAATACGAAAATCAATCAACTAAACTAATTAAATTAAATAAATTACAAACCTAACACAATTTCATTATGAAAAGAATTTCGACTTTTTCGAAACTGCTGATGCTTATCGCTATAGCAGTGCTTCCTTTGAGCATGATAGCTCAAGAAGGCAAGAAACATTCAAAACCTGCTGAGAAGTATTGGTACATCCAAGCTGACGGAGGCCTCTCCATCAACCATGGCGACTTGGCCAACTACGAAGGCTGGATGTTCCAGAATTCCGACAACTACCTGCAAACCATGGCTCTGAAGAACTGGAACGCCCATTTTGGAATCGGCTACCAATTCGGTAAAGTCATAGGCATGAACCTGAAAGGCGGTTATGGCCTCCTTTCGGGACACAAACACGGACAAGCGCTTGTTTTGAACGACTCCGAACGAACCTTGTGGAACCTCGGTCTCGACAAGACCAACTACCTTGAAGGCAACCTGAACTTGACCTTCAACCTGTTCAACCTGTTCAACTACAATCCGAGAAGAGTCATCAATCTTGTGCCTCATATCGGTATTGGTGGCATTTACTATCAGGCTGGCATTGTCAACCAACTCAACGCTGATGATGAAGTGGCCAGCACTCTGGCTGACAAGAAAGCCGAGCGCGAACTCTCTTACACCGTTCCCGCCGGTATGGAAATCACTTTCAACCTGGCTCCCAAGTTCGACCTCTTCCTCGACTACACTTACAACTTCACCGGCACCGACGCCCTCGACCAAGTGGCTAAAGTTAAGACCGATGAAGACAAGCACGTCATCAACGACAAGGACATGTATGGACAGTTCAACTTAGGTCTCCGTTACAAGTTCAACAACCCCTGCGACATCGACAAGATGGCCCGCGAGTCAAAGAAGATCACCTACCGCGTGAACCCCGACCCGTTGGTTGAAGGCGAAGACGGCAACGTTTGCTTCGACGTCATCGTCACCGTCCCTGGCGAATACTTCGAGAAACAAGCTGTCTTGAACCTGAAGCCTTATCTTGCCTACAACGGTGGCCAAATTGACATCGATCCCATCACTTTTGTCGGTGAAAAGGTGAAAGGCGAAGGCGACTTCCGCGTTCCTTACAAAGAAGGCGGCGAGTACACCAAGCACTACTGCATGCCTTACCAAGAAGAGATGGCCAACAGCGAACTCAAGGCCGACCCGATGTTCTATGTCTACAGCGGCACCATCTATCCTAGCCAAGACGAAATCGTGAAGAACACCTACTTCGCTCAGGGTGCCACCGAGCATCTGGCCAACGGCGTTGAGCAGTTGATCGTGTACGTTGACTCAACTGTCTACGACACCACTGACAAAGTCAACCTCGTTAAGAAGCTCACCTACTTCTTCAATAAGGACAGGTACAATATCGCCGACAGGAAGAAGCTCAACAAAGAAGCCGACGCTGCCCTGAAAGACCTGCTGAGTGCTGGCGTCACAGAGCTCCATGTCCAAGCATGGGCTTCTCCAGAAGGTGAAGAAGGTCACAACAACGAACTTTCCAACAACCGTTACAGCGCCGCCGAAGCCCAGATGGTGAAGATTGCCAAGGACAATGGCATCAAGATCACTGGCGAAGGCCATGGCGAAGACTGGGAAACCTTTATCGAACTTGTCAAAAACTCCAACCTGAAGGACAAGGACGCCATCGTCAATACCATCGACAACAGCAGCAACAAGCAGAAGGCTGTTAAGGATATGTGCGCCATCTATCCTCAATTGGAGAAGGAGATTCTTCCCCAACTGCGTCGTGCCGAAGTCTTTGTGGGCGAACCCACTCAAGTCGTCACACCCAGAACCATCAAAGTGAAAAAGATCAAGAAGTAATCCCAAATCACTTACCACAAAAAAGGGGCAGTCTCAAAAGACTGCCTCTTTTTCATTCATTTATGCAGCGAAAGACTTGGAGTTAGGCAGAAAACTCTGTATTTCGCACTTTTGTGGAGTACAGATAAAGAAAGCACCCAAAACAGTCTGTCTTTCGATAAAAAATTGGTGTTTTTTACTAT
>JBGYWU010000090.1:0-3791 GCA_041842265.1 Candidatus Limimorpha sp.
CTATTGTTGAAGAAACTTTACATGATCTCTTGCCAAAAAATGTTGAACTGAAAAAAGATGTTGTGATCTATCGCCAAAAGTGCCAAAGAACCATGGACTCTTCAAAATAATGAAACCATTATCACCCATCACATTACACTCATCACTCAACACAATGAAAAGAAACCTCCTTATCGCTTGCGGCATGGCCGTTATGTTAATAGGTGCGACTGCGGCCATCACGATTGTCTTGGCGCAATCAAACGACGAACAAATGGATGCCTACGAGGGCGCCGAGCGCGACTATCTCTTTTTCGACCAAATCGACCACTTGACACACGACATCGAGTTGCCTGAAACCATGAATTTCTGTGGTGAGGAAGTGCCACTTGACTTGTTCTATGTCCGAGAACGATTGGAAAGGGAACTGTTAGTCAACACCTACAGGCATTCCGCCACCATCCTTTTATTGAAGCGCACAACACGTTGGTTTCCCGTCATGGAGCCGCTGATGGAACAATATGGGCTGCCTGAGGATTTCAAGTACCTCGCCATGATTGAGAGCGAACTGACCAATGCCGTTTCTCCCTCCAAAGCGGTCGGTTTTTGGCAGTTCCTTGAAGGCACAGGGAAAGACTTCGGTTTGGAAATCAACAAGGAAGTGGACATGCGCTACAACGTTGAGAAAGAAACCATAGCTGCATGTAAATACCTAAAGGAATCCTACCAGAAATTCGGAAACTGGACCACCGCTGCGGCGGCCTTCAACTGTGGCAACGGGCGTGTCAGTAGGACTCGGGAAGAGCAGCGCGTAGACTCGTACTATGACATGCTCCTGCCCGAAGAGACCCAACGCTACGTGTTCCGCATCCTCGCCCTGAAGCTCATCACTGAGAACCCTGAGAAATACGGCTTCCAAATCAGCGACAACGGCTGGTACCGTCCTTTTGAGACCAAAACCGTCATCGTTACAGAGTCCATCCCGAATTTGGCGGATTTCGCCTACAAGCAAGGCACCAACCTCAAAATGCTAAAGTATTTCAACCCTTGGCTGAGTTCCAACTCATTGACTATATCGGCGGGCAACAGATATGAGATTAAGATTCCTACGGGGGAATATGCCAAGACACATGGGAAGATGAGGGGGACGGAATGAAAATGAACGAATTCTCAGAAGATAAAACCCTTGAAATCCTCGGTGCGCGGGAGAACAACCTGAAAAACATCGATTTAGCCATTCCACGCAATGCTTTGGTGGTCATCACGGGCATCAGCGGAAGCGGCAAGTCGTCGTTGGCGTTCGACACCCTCTATGCTGAAGGACAACGCCGCTACATGGAGAGTTTCTCGGCATATGCGCGGCAGTTTATTGGCAACATGGAACGCCCCGATGTGGACAAAATCACCGGACTGAGTCCCGTCATCAGCATCGAGCAGAAGTCAGTGAACAAGAACCCCCGCTCCACTGTAGGTACCATCACAGAGATTTACGATTTCCTGCGACTGCTCTATGCCCGTATCGGAGAAGCCTACTCCTATAACACAGGCGAAAAGATGGTTCGCTACACCGAAGAGCAAATCACCGACCTGATCATGAAAGGGTTCAACGGCAAGCGTATCAGCATTCTAGCACCGACCATCAGAGGCCGAAAAGGCCATTACAGAGAGCTGTTCGAGCACATCCGCCAAGCGGGCTTTAACCGTGTACGCGTGGATGGTGTAATGCACGAAATTGAATTTGGCATGATGGTGGACCGCTATAAGACCCACGATATCGAAATCGTCGTCGACCGCATCGAAGTGCATGCAGACTCACTCTCCCGCATCAAGAAATCGGTGCAGACCGCCTTCCGCTACGGGAAAGGTCTGCTTATGGTTCTCGACAACGAAACCAAGCAACCGCGCTACTTCAGCCGCCTGCTGATGTGCCCCACGACAGGCCTCTCCTACGAAGACCCCGAGCCCAACACCTTTTCGTTCAATTCACCCTATGGCGCCTGTCCCAAATGCAACGGCTTGGGCGAAATAGCGGTGGTGGACAAGGAAAAGCTCATCCCCAACCCAACGCTCAGCCTCCGCAAGGGCGGCTTGGCTCCAGCAGGTGAATACAAGTCTGGCAGTTGGATCTTCAAGCAATTGGAAGCCATAGGCCTGAAATACGGTTTCACCCTTGACACACCAATGAACGACCTCTCCGAAGAAGCTCTGGACGTCATCCTCTATGGCACCAACGAGACCTTCGACATAAAACGTGAGGCCTTGGGTATCACATCGACCATCAAAATCAACTTTGAAGGTATCATCAATTTCATCGAAGACCAAAACAATGAGGAGGCTTCCGCCTCCATCGCACGGTGGGCAGGCTCGTTCATGAACCATGTAACCTGTCCACTCTGCGGCGGTACAAGGCTGAAAAAAGAATCACAGTATTTCCGCATCGACGGGAAAAACATCGCCGAAGTGGCCAATATGGACACGCTCGGCCTCGGAAAATGGATTGACGAACTGCCTGCCCATCTCACCGACAGACAAAACGACATCGCCAAGGAAATCCTCCGCGAGATCCGCAAGCGCGTACATTTCCTTTTGGACATCGGTATCGACTACCTGAGCATGAACCGTCCGGCAACTTCGCTCTCGGGCGGTGAAGCGCAGCGTATCCGCCTGGCTACGCAAATCGGATCGCAACTGACAGGAGTCTTGTACATCCTCGATGAGCCCAGCATTGGATTACACCAGCGTGACAACCATAAACTTATTGAATCATTGAAAGAGTTGCGCGACATCGGCAACTCCGTCATCGTGGTGGAACACGACAAGGAGACCATGCTCAGCGCGGACTATTTGGTGGACATCGGCCCTGGCGCAGGAAGACATGGCGGAGAGGTGGTGTTCGCAGGCACGCCAGCCGAGACCAAAAACGGCAACTCCATCACCTGCGACTATCTCAACGGCAAACGCCAAATCGAAGTACCGAAAGAGAGGCGCAGGCCTTTAGACGGCAACTTCATCACCATCCGAGGCGCCAAAGGCCACAACCTTAAAAATATCGACCTGGCTTTGCCCCTCGGCGTGATGGTCTGTGTGACCGGTGTGAGCGGATCGGGCAAATCCTCCTTGATCAATGAGACCCTCTCCCCCATCCTTAGCCAGAAGTACTACTGTTCCTTGAAAGAACCCCTGCCTTACGACAGTGTTGATGGCATGGAAAAAATTGACAAGATCATCCAAATCGACCAAGCTCCCATCGGTCGCACGCCGCGCAGCAATCCAGCCACCTACACCAAGGTGTTCGATGACATCCGCAAGATCTACGGTGAGCTGCCCGAGTCGAAAATCAGAAACTACAAAGCGGGGCGTTTCTCCTTCAACGTGAAAGGCGGCCGCTGCGAGGCTTGCAAAGGCGCGGGTGTGCGTGTCATCGAAATGAATTTCCTGCCCGACGTGTCAGTGATGTGCGAGGAATGCCAAGGCAAACGCTACAACCGCGAGACGCTTGAGGTACGCTACAAGGGCAAGTCCATCAACGATGTGCTGAACATGACCATCAACGAGGCTGTGGAGTTTTTCGAGAATATCCCAATCATCGTACAGAAAATCAAGACTTTAAAGGATGTCGGCTTAGGTTACCTGACCCTTGGCCAAGCCTCCACCACCATCAGTGGCGGCGAGGCACAGCGCGTTAAATTAGCCACCGAATTGGCCAAACGCGACACAGGAAAAACGCTCTATGTGCTCGATGAACCCACCACAGGCCTGCATTTCGAGGACATCAAAGTATTGATGAGCGTGTTGAACAAACTGGTGGACAA
>JBGYWU010000091.1:0-18673 GCA_041842265.1 Candidatus Limimorpha sp.
CGTGTCAATGCCTCAAGGTCATCTTTGGTGTAAAGCAGAAACGGGACATCCAATGTGCCGATTCCACTGAAATCGGGAGCCGTCAAGAAACCGATAGATTTCCAAACGGACACATCGCCTCCGCCGCAGTTGGAGCGGACATAAGCCATGTAGTTCGTGAGCGGTGTCAAACCCGTGAAAGTGTAACTTGTTGTGGTGATGCCCGTTGCTGTCGGGGTGGTTTCGGGCGTGGGAGCATCCCCGTCGGTTACGTACACATCCCATGCGTTGGTACCGGTGCCTGCCGTCCAAGAGAGCGTGGCCGAAGAGAAGGTAATATCATTAACCGCAAGGTCACGTGGGGCGGGGCATGTAATTATCGCCGCACTCACATTGAGTTGGATGTCGGCAAACTGGGAATCCAATTGGCCTTCTCCTGTCGGGAATTCTGGAATGCCTGGATTGCCGCTCTCTCGGTGAAGTGTAACGTCTCCATTGCTGGAAAATGAAGACACATAACAGTTGACATCCCAAGGCGGACTATCATAGGAACTGGCTATCACAACGACAAGGTTGCCGTTGTGCTCGTATGTGAAAGGTTCGTCAAAGGCGAACTCCTGCCAGCCACATTCGTCACCAATGACAACATTTTCGTGCGAGTACACCAAGGTAAGGTTGCTCAAAGGCGTCCAATCCGTACTGGAGGAATGGCTTGCCGTTGCCCTTTCACCCAAGTAAATCATCAAGTGACTGGCCACAGTAGGCACGGGCCACATCATGCCATACAGACCTACATTGTTGTAGGAGATGGAGTTGATAGTACAGGGGCCTGAAAACGCCGACATGGGATAGATTTCCTCATCCCATGATGTAAAATACCATGTGTGAAACGGGAAATCGTAGAAAGCTTCTCCCGAACCGATGGTAATCACCTCGGCTTTTGCCGCCCAAGGCACCAAGAGTGCCAGCAGCAGGATTAATGTAATTCTTTTTGTTCGCATAACGTTAAGTGTTTTAGGTTAGTATTAAGTTAAGTAATTGTTCGTTATTATGTTTATGTTCGTTATTATGTTTAGACTTCGAGACTTCAGGGGAGCCTACCCCGCAGTCTTGTGTCTCGTGTCTTTTATACGATCCAATCTTTTGCTTTCAAAAGTCCAAAAAGCAGCCCGCAAAGGCGTTTCAATTAAACACGGCAAAGGTATGCAAACTCTTTTACATGGTTTTCGCTAACGCAAATAAAATCAACAAAATAATAGTTTATAAAAGGTTTACAACCCCAAAAAATTGGGTATTCATTGGGTATACAATGGGGAAAATGGGGGATTTTGGGTCAGGGGGCTCAATAATTCGCCAAGAAATCGCTCAAATTGTCGCTGGCATCGTTCAAGCCAAGCTTTTTTCTCAACCGATAGCGCGCCACCTTCACCCCATTGATGGTGATGTTGTTGATGGACGCGATGTCCTTGGTGTTCATATTCAGTTTGATAAGGGCGCAAAGGCGCAGCTCGCCGAGGGTAAGGTCTGGGAAATCCTTGCGTAGGTTGTCGTAAAACTTGGGTTGCACTTGCAGGAAGTAATAGTCGAAGTTCTTGTCGGAGTTGGCGTTGATGACTTCGTTGATTTTCTTGATGGATCTGGCGGTAATGTCCCTTTTTTCGTCTTCGTCCATGTCTTCCATCGAGGTCAGCTGTTCCTTGATGTCGTTCAAGGTATCGTTGGTCTTGGTCTGTGAGAGCAGCTTCGAGACGAGTTCCTGCTTTTTGCCCTCCAGCTCGTCGGCCAGCATCTCCTTTTCGGCTTGTTTGGCCTTGAGGATGATGTTTTTCCGATTGAGCATGATGAGCGTCAAGATGATGGCCAGCAACAGCACGGCGATAATGGAAAAGGTGACGACGTTTTTTCGGGTCTCCTTGATGCGTTCCATGTCGCGCTCAAACTTCATTTGGGCTTCGATTTCCTCGTATTCGTGCCGAAGCTGTAACTGCTGCAACTTGCCGATTCGTTCCTCTTTTTGCAGCCTGTCGTTGACCGAATCCAGTAATATCTGTATCTCCCAGAATTTCTGGTATTCCTTACGAATTGTGGCAATTCCTTTCAGTTTTTCCAATGCCATTTGCTTAATCCAATCGTAGGTGCTTTCACTTCCACACAGTTCTAGGCAATGCTCCAAGGTGGCAACAGCATCGTCTAACCGACCTACACGATGATAGGTAGCGCCCAAGACATATAAGACACTTCCCGAAGTCTTCACGTCGCCGTTCCGAATGATCTCTTCCAAATGGGATTCTATTCCATCAATTACACCTTCGTATTCTCCTTTAAAATAAGGCAGGACGATTAATTCGCCCAAAGCACGCAGAGAGTCCTGTTCGGATGTGGCCATCTGATAGGCGGCCTCAAAATACACTTTGGCAGAATCAAGCACTTGTAGGTTTTTATATGCATAGCCCAAATTGAAGTTCGAGATATACTTCCTAAAAGTGGCATACTTGGGATTGGCAAGAATGGCCTTGTATGCTGCGACGGCATCCTCATATCGGTCGGACATGATATACCCAAGACCCAAATTGCTTTCGATGATGAATGACATTTTGTCGTCTTTCAGCGATGTGTTGATATCCAAAGCTTTCTGTGTACATTCAAATGATTCTGGTAGCATTTTGCTGTTCTCAAAATAATGGGAACCCAAAGCGGAATAGATTCTCATACCCAAGATTTCAGACTTTCTGGTCTTCTTCATCATCAGGTATTCCTGCTCGGCTCTCTTTAACAATCTAAAAGACTCTTTGGAATTCTCGAAGAGTAAGGCTGCGCCCCTATAAAAATCACACAACGCTGTGTAATAGGCATCTTGACCGACGAAGTCGGAATTCTCCAACTCGTCAATATAGGGAATAGCCTGTTCGTAACATCTTGCGTCGAAAAGAAAATCTATAACCTTGGTAAATGCTTCCGCCCTTTTCTCGTTATCGTCCCTGTTTTTGTGAAGCAATTGCATAAGGCTGTCGGGGACAATGGAGTTGGGATTCTGGGCGGTGGTGTCAAAAGGACAGAAAAGGCAGGACAAGACCATCAGGGCCATAAGGATATAGCTGTTCGCAGTTGCTGGTATGGGTCTCATTTCGTTCAGCGATTTGTTTGCAAAACTACCAATATTCAAGATACGACAAAAAGATTCCTTCATTTTTTCTGTAAAAGGGTTGCGTGGTGGGAATTTTTGCGTAATTTTGCAGCTGAAAATTGGTTGATGTCCCGCAACATGGTAGCGGGAAGCCGGTGTTTGCCGCCTCATATTGAGGGTTCAACTCCCTCCACCAATTCTTCAAAAAATACTGGTCGATGGCCGCAACGTGTAGCTTCACGCCTATTAAGGTGAGATTATTGTCGATTCAACTCCGATCGCCAGTTATATCAGGGAATGGCTTTCCATTCCCTGATTCATTTTATCAACCTGTATTGTGAATTGTCAAAAGCCCTCTTTTAATTACGATTCCCCAAGACTTTGCTGCATTTATCACATAGTCAACTGCCCCAGTTGTCCCTATCCAAGCTCCTATAATTAATAGCTTCGGCCAAGTGTTCCGCCCCAATATTCTCGCTACCGTCGAGGTCGGCTATAGTGCGTGATACCTTGAGGATGCGATCAAATGCGCGTGCCGAGAGGCCAAGACGGCTCATGGCGTTTTTGAGCATGAGACGGCATGGCTCGTCCAAGTCGCAGTACTGTTGGATGAGTTGTGGTGTCATTTGCGCGTTGGCATGTATGGTCGGGAAATCGGCATAGCGTGCCTCCTGAATCTTTCTCGCCTTGATGACCCGTTCCCTTACAGCCGCGCTCGTCTCTCCTTTGCTCTTGGACGACAAATCCTTATACGCCACTGGTACGACTTCAACGTGCAGGTCGATTCTGTCCATCAAGGGACCGCTGATACGATTGAGATACTGTTGCACCATACCCGGTTTGCAGGTACATTCCTTGTCGGGATGGTTGTAATAGCCACAAGGACAGGGGTTCATCGCCGCAACCATCATAAAGTTGGCCGGAAAATCAACAGTCATCTTCGCCCGGGAAATGGTAACGATGCGGTCTTCCATGGGTTGTCGCATTACTTCCAGCACAGTACGCTTGAATTCAGGGAGCTCGTCAAGAAAAAGCACTCCGTTATGGGCCAGTGAGATTTCCCCCGGCTGGGGATAGGTGCCGCCACCTACCAGTCCCGCATCACTGATGGTGTGGTGGGGACTGCGAAATGGCCGTGTGCGCACCAGCGAGGCGTTGCGCCCCACCAAGCCCACTACTGAATGGATTTTTGTCGTCTCCAAAGCTTCAGCCATCGTCAGCGGCGGCAGTATGGTCGGCATACGCTTGGCCAGCATGGTCTTGCCGCTTCCGGGAGGACCGATGAGGATGACATTGTGCCCTCCGGCGGCCGCAATCTCCAAAGCACGCTTGATGTTTTCTTGCCCTTTCACATCACTGAAGTCGTATTCGCAAACGGCATCCTGCCACGACTCCTCAGCGTGTATCGCCGTAGGCTGTATTTCTGTTTCACCGTTCAAAATGGAAATCACTTCATGAATACTCTCCACGCCATACACCTCCAAGCCTTCCACCACGGCGGCTTCGCGGGCATTGGCCCTGGGGACAATGAGTCCTCTAAAGCCGTCTTGCCTGGCCTTGATGGCGATGGGCAAGGTGCCTTTAATGGGTTTGAGCGTGCCGTCCAACGACAGCTCGCCCATAATGATGAACCGGTCCAGCAAATCCGCTTTGACTTGGGCGGATGCCGCCATAATGCCGATGGCAATAGGAAGGTCGTAGGCCGAGCCTTCCTTTCGGATGTCGGCGGGGGCCATGTTGATGACAATCTTTTTATGGGGATAGGAATATCCCAAATTGATGATGGCAGCCTCTATGCGCTGCTGGCTCTCCTTGACAGCGTTGTCGGGCAGGCCGACCAGATAGAAATTGATACCTCTGTCGATATTCACCTCGATGGTGACCTGAATCGCGTTGATGCCGAAAAGAGCACATCCAAATGTTTTTACTAACATGATTCCGGGTGTATTGGTTTAATGCCACAAAGATGCAAGCCCTGTCAAGACAAAGCTATTGAACAAACATTTGTAGTCGACAACAGTCGTTTGTTGTCGCTTGTTATCGGATATAATATTGATTCTCAATATGTAAAATTTAACACAGGCATTGTTCTTTTTTCGTTTACGACGGTTTTGTGTTGGAATTGAAGTCAAAAAGCCTTTACTTTCTTGGTTTATACCCCGAATCTTGGAAGATATTCTGTAAGTCGACACGCTGCATCAGATTTTGGAGTGTGGATTCATTGTTGGAAGCGTATGAACGAATGATGTTCAAGCCGAAAAACTCACCCAAACGCGATGGAGCGTCATAGCTGTAGGCCTGCGTAAAGGGACCATCTCCGAAAAACATCATATAGTCATCCAGCCCCGCATCGTAGAGGCGGCGGTTTCCCACAATGTCGGCCCAAACTTGCCCTTCGTTCTCCACAGCCCAATTCCACTGGTTTTGTCCGTATCCAAGTAGAATACTATCGGGCATATCGGGACACATGGCCTCAATAAAGAAATTGCGACGGCCATAAAACACCATCTCGTCCACCATTTGTCCTTGCTTGCGCCACTCGTAAAGATAGTACATATAGAGCCGTTCGGCCACATCCTTAGCCAAAGTTGCCACATTTCTGCGCAACGAAATGTATTTTGGCATTCCGATTTGATCATAGACTTCCTCGACATTGAGATACCAGTCCAGCGAAATCACAAGTTGGTTATCGATAATCTGCACAGGCGGCTCATCGGGATGAACACCCGTGATGCAGGTGAAAGCCTTTTGTGGAAGCTCCACGTCAGGATAATAATAATGGAAATGGGCAAACACATCTTCCACCGCGGGCTTCACCTCATCCAAGTCCGGGAAAACGGCTTGCACCTTATCATACAAAACGAGGCTGAAAGGGTCGGTGGCGAAGTCTTTGAGATATTGCACCGCATCCGGATTGTTGAGGTCGCCGCTGAGGAATACTTGATAACGGTCTTGTATCTTCATCAGCCCTTTCCGGAAATCGGCCGTGTCTATGTTGAAGAGCGCATCTTCGTAGCGGTCGAATTCGAGCTTGTAGGGATCGGTCTTGATGTCGAGCTTGGCCTTGTAAGCAGGCACTTTTTCCTGGCAAGATGCCATTATCAGGAAGAGGGATAGGAGGGAAAGTAGTCTGTTCATTTTTTCTAGCGTTAAATGCAGGGGCTGCCGCCACCTGCTCAATATCCTGCGCCCCTACGGGGCTTGTCAATCATAATCAGTTGTTGTCTAAACATTTCGTATGCCGCTATTGTAGCACGGATGATGACATTCTCACGGACATGACCAAAGTTGAAGCACTTTGAGGCAACACCCCAAGGTGCAGCAACGCCAATCCACACCATGCCGGCAGGTGTCTCTTCCGTACCTCCTGCAGGTCCAGCTATGCCGGTTGTGGCGACACCAAAATCCGCCCCCATCAGGTCACGGACAGCGAGAGCCATGTTTTCCACCACTTCTTGGCTCACCACGCCATGCTTCAAAATCATTTCATCAGGCACGCCCAGCACTTTGGTTTTCACGGGCGTGGCGTAGGCAACGACAGTTCCCTTGAAAACCTTAGAACTTCCGGGAATCAGGGTGATGGCATGGGCGATGTTGCCGCCCGTGCAACTCTCCGCCGAGGCAAAAGTCACCTTATTATTAATAAGGAGATCAAAAACAACTTGTTGGATAGGGAGGTCGTCCGTCGCAAAGACATATTCTGAGACCAGTGCTTTCAAGGCTGCAACTTCCCTGTCCAATGTTTCATTGAGCAGTCGCGCGTTCTGATGTCGTCCGCTTAGGCGAAGCCGAACCATCCCATATTGTGGCAGATAGGCCAAAGAGAGGAATTCCGGCAGTTTGTCTTCCCATTCTTTGATTCGGTCGGCTAAAAACGACTCTCCAATGCCGGCAGTCATAATAACCCTTTTCCCGTAAGGGACAGATTCGAACCGTTCCATGATGCGCGGCAACACTTCGTCAAGAAAGATGCCCTTCATTTCGTAAGGGACACCTGGCATGAAGACAAAAGAAGCGTTGTTCTTCTTCATCCACATGCACGGTGCCGTGCCATAAGAGTTGGGGATGTATTCACAAGATTTGGGTAGCAAGGCCTGGCCGCGGTTGCGTTCGCTCATCTGAAAGCCCCGGCGGGCAAAGAGGGCAACCAGATTGTCGCAGGCAGCCTGACAAAATTCCAGTTCGGTGCCGAAGAACTTGCACACCGTAGGCTTGGTAATGTCATCCGAGGTAGGCCCAAGACCACCTGTGACCAAAACAAGGTCGGCATCCATGCAAGCATTGAAAGCGTCAAGAATGGCTTCCTCGGAATCACCTATGGTCAGAGCGGAATCCAATTGGAATCCCGCCTCCGCAAGACGTTCACCAAGCCAGGCAACGTTTGTATTAATCACCTGACCGACAAGCAGTTCATCACCGATAGAGATGTTTTTTATAATGATCTCACCCATGGCATAAATAAATTCTTGCAAAGATATGAAATATTATCATAGCGGGCAACTCGCGAACAGCTGTTTCCGTCACGTCTAGGATAAAAGAAACGCAAATGGAAGCCTTGCAGGTCCGTCTATAACATCGTTGTGAAGCCGCGCATCCTAATCCGGACTTGTCATGGGCTGCGGATCCTGTTTCTTCATCCATCGGATAGGTGTGGTTCCCGTGAAAAGTCTGAAGTTTCTATAAAATGTGGCCTCAGAAGAAAACCCGGACTCAAAACAAATCTCAGAAACGCTGATATTGGGATTGTTAAGAAGCAACTGTTTCGCATACTCCACCCTGTAGCGGTTGACGAACTCTGAGAACGACACACCCATGTCGAGGTTAATGGCGTTGTAGATATAGTTGCGGTTCGTTCCCAACTTGACAGCGAGGTCGGACAGTTTCAAATCCTGCTGCAAATAATAACGGTCTTTTTCCATCAACTGGATGATTCTGGCCTTCAATCCATTAAAGTGTGTTTGGGGAGCGCTTTCTTCAAACAACTGAAACATCTCCTCAAACTCCTTGGCCGAGTACTTGTATTGGTAAGCAACGTAGGACAAGGCAAACAACAGCAGAGAGAACAACATGGAAGGAAAGAATAGCGTGAATGCGGAATCCACAAAAAAGGATTTCCCCATAAGATTTGCAACGAAAGAGAGTATGGAGGTGGACACGAATAATAGCAGCAGGGTTTTCGTATTATTCAAGCTCTTGTTGTCCGTGTAGGAATAATAAGATTCTATTTTTTTCTCAAACCCTTGGATTTTCTTGATACCTAGGCATAATATGGGGATCAACTGTAGTGCAAAAACCGCACTCGTCACCTTGTGAAGCACCCTTTGAATTTCGGCAAAGGGACTTAGCACGAAGCCGGGACTGCGGTAAAGACCCCCCCTGATGAAGCCGTTCCTCTCCTCGCCAGTCATCATCAGGTAGAGAATGCCTACGCTTGCGGCGACAAGAACGCCCGGCAGCAAGACAAGAAAATCTTTGATTCCGAAAGGCTTGGTATCTGTCAACTGACGGATGTACAGCAGATAAAGGGGATAAACTGACAAAGTGGCAAATTGATATAAGGTGTCGGTAACCGGAATGAGACGATAGGCAAAATTGAAGTATACGCAATGGGAAAAATACAAGGCCGAAGCCGTTAGCAGGAAAAAGGTCATTATTCTTTTTGCGCCGTTCGCTTTCCGAAATCCCAACAGAAACAAGGCCAGCCAAAAGCAGCAAACGAGCATCGGCATTACGGTTAATATGGGTCTTAGCATCGTCGTTTCAATTTTGCGTGCAAAAATATCAAAAAAAGCAGCTATAACCCCGTACTTCTGCAATAATGACAACTTTTTTAAATAAAATTTGTGAATATGAAAGTTTTTTTTGCGAAATCGAAACAAAATCTTTTTTCTCAACGCCCTATTTTTGTCTGCGAATTTTCAAACTTCACGTTAATTAACAATCAAAATTCAAATCAAATGAAAAACAAATTTATGATGTTCAGCACCTTGATTATTATCGGTGCGATGCTTTTGACCGCATGTGTCAAAACGAAAGAAGCGACGGTGGATAAATTCATCGAAGTACAAAACGGCACTTTGGTTGCCAAAGAAAAGCCCTCTGCTTCTTCCAACGTCGATCTGACCGTCGACATGAACCAAAAAGTGATCCCCGGGGGAACGTCCATCGTCGGAGTGGAAGCCACGGTTGAGATCAAGAAGATCTATGTGGGTGTCAAGGAGGAATACGGCTATTATGAGGTGCTGCCGGAATCCGCATCCAACAACATCTACCAAATCGTCATCTTGGTGAACCAAAACATCGACTTGGGCGAAGAAAGCACCTTCGTCATCTGGATTTGCATTTTGGACGAGAATGGCGAAATCAGCGAGATCAAAGAAAAGGAAGTTGAACTGCATACCGTGGGCACGGGGCAACTTCAGGTCAGCCTTACCTTCAACAACGCCAAAGATGTCGACCTCCACTTGTTTGAGCCGGGCGACACGGAAAACGAAACGGGAGAGCACATATATTACGGCCACAGAATCAGCGCCAACGGAGGCGAATTGGACCTCGACTCCAATGCCGGTTGCAGCATTGACAACGTCAACAACGAGAACATCACTTACGGCGATTCCGCCTACGTCAAACCTGGCCTGTACAAGGTGTATGTCGATCTTTGGAGTAATTGTGACCCTTCCGTCGCCACCGACTATGTCGTCACGGCAATTTATGACGGAACTCTAATCGCTGTTCAGTCGGGATCTAATCCTGTCAACGGCAATTTCCCCGTCGACACGCCGAGCAATCACGCTGATTTGAACAATTTGCAACCCGTCATGACTTTCGTCATCCCCGACCGCGGACAGAAAAAAACGAAGACCTTCGCCCCTGCTCCACCGTCACAGAGCGCCGTCGAAAAGATGAACTGGTTAAAATGACAACGGGCTGTTTGGCCTAACGGTCATCCGGTCTATTATTAATAAAATAAGGTGCGGTTACACATAGTTGCCGCACCTTATTAATTCAACAATTCCTCTGGCATTTCGATCGAAATCAAAAAACCACCCAAGATATTCATATTTTTCATAATTTTACAGCCTCAAAAGTCCTATATCATGAATCAACCCATTCCTGCATCGCAACTCGTATTAAACAGCGAAGGCGCGGTATACCACTTGAACCTCCACCCTGACCAACTGGCCGACGATGTCATTTTGGTGGGCGACCCCGGCCGTGTCGACATGGTTGCCTCATTTTTCGACAAGATTGAGGTGGAACGCCAAAACAGGGAACTTGTTACCCGCACCGGCTATTTCAACGGCAAGCGTATCACCGTCCTTTCCACCGGCATGGGCACCGACAATTTGGACATCGTGATGAACGAACTCGACGCATTGGCCAACATCGACCTGAAGACGAGAATGCCCAAAGCGGAACACCGTTCGCTAAACCTCATCCGACTTGGCACCTGCGGCGCGCTCCAGCCCGACATCGAAGTGGGCGACAGCTATGTGGCCACCCGTCACGCCATCGGATTGGACGGCCTGCTTTATTTCTACGAAAAACACAAGGAAGCAAACGAAGTGGCTTTTCGCGATGCCTTTATCAAACAGATGAGCTATCCAAAAGACCTTCCTCTTCCCTATGTCGTAGAAGGGTCAAAGGAATTGTTTGACCATTTGGCACAAGGCTATTGCAAAGGCGCAACAGCAACTGCACCAGGATTTTACGGCCCACAAGGCCGCACCTTGAGAATGCAGCTCGCCTATCCGGAGAACAACCGCAAAATTGAAGCTTTCGAATACCAAGGCTGGCGCGTGTGCAACTTCGAAATGGAATCGTCAGCCCTCTACGGCCTCGGCAAGATGATGGGGCACAACTGTCTGACCATTTGTGTGGTAGTTGCCAACCGAGTTACGGAGAAATTCGCCACCGACTATCATCCATATGTAAAAAAGCTTGTTTTGAACACATTGGAACGGATGTCCTGCTGACCAATTTTTACCAAAGGAAGTTTTTTTTACCAAAAGAGATAATTGTATAAAAAAAATATGTACTTTTGCCGCGCAATTTATGCTTTTTAGTTTGCGCATGACAAACAAAATAATAATTTAATAATTAGAAAATGAAAAAACTATTTACAACAATGATCGCGTTCCTCGCCGTATCCTCATCGGTTATGGCCGCAGGACATGTGGACTCGGTTCGTTATCTGACGACCAAGGCTTGGAAAAACTGGTTCATTTCCGCCAACGCTACTGCCAACTGGTGGCAGGGCAGTATGAGAACTCCTGAGAGTTACCAAAACAACTACACTGCTGTGGAATGGAGCAAACCTACCTTTGGCTTCTCCGCCAGCATCGGCACATGGATCAACCACAAAGTGGCTGTCAGACTGAGATATGACAACACTAAGATCAACAGCTACATCTATGGAAGACATATTGGTTTGGACCACATCCAATTCCTTTATGGTGACAACCCGACTCCTGTCGAGGGCGAGATTTATTCCACCTCGATGCGTTACCACAACCTGATGGCCGACTTCATGTTTAGTCCCATTGATTTCTTCCAAGGTTATTACAATTCCAACAGGATTTGGACTCCTGTCCTATACGTTGGCGCGGGTGCGGCTTACACATCAAACGACCTTTTCGCTCTGCAGACCATCATCAGCAACTCCGGTAAAGAAATGAGTGAAAAAGAAGGCAACAACTTTGAATTGGCCATGGGCGCCGGCTTGTGCAACAACTTCCGCCTGGCTGAGCATTGGGACATCAACCTTGACATTAATTGGACTTTCCAAAGATGGACAATCGACTCATGGACTTATGAGTTTGAAAGAGTAGACATCCGGCCCAAGAGATTCGACAACCTCTATTCAACTGCTCTCGGCCTCACTTATTACTTCAGCAGAGAGTACGACCAGCCCAACAACTGCTGTGAAGAGATGGACGCCACACGCCGCAAGCTCGACAGCTTGTTGAATTTACCTCCTGTAGAGCCTGTCCACGACACCATCGTGAAGTTCGTCAATGTGCAGACGGAAGATGTTTTGAGCTATCCTTTCTCCATCTTCTTCAATCGCGACTCCTATCAACTGATGTCAAGAAGAGACATCGTCAACTTGAGAGAAATCGCCAACGTGGCCAAGCAAAACGGTTACAAACTCCGCCTGACAGGTTCGTGTGACAGCGCCACCGCTACGCCCTCCTACAACCAGACCCTTTCGGAGAACCGCTGCAACAAGATTAAGATCGAACTTCTTGAGCTGGGCGTTCCTGAGGGCCAAATCATCATTGAACCCGTCGGCGGTGTAAAGCAACTCGACCCGACGGAATACGACCGCCGCGTGCTCATCCAGCTGGTCAAAGAAGCTGAGTAATCATGTTTCAAACATAACGACAAAAAAAGCCTGACGGAACTCCGTCAGGCTTTTTTTGTCATCCCCAAATCGTGTCGGGCGGCACTACTTTAAATTCAACCATCAATGCATAATACCCACCTCAACACCAACGAAATTGTTGCGCACGACACTTCCTGTCTGCTTTTCCAGAGAGCGGACAAATGCGTTGGAAAGAGCATGGTCGAATGTCAGCTGGGCAAAAGCAGAAAAATTCCGGTTGATTTCATATTCCACTCCCAAACCAAAAACCATCGACAGTTGTAGGGGACGATATTGGTTCGTGCAGTCCACATAACTCCCGCCCTCTGAAGTTACCCAATAAAAATCATAGTTATCCTTGCCGTAGTCCTTGCTGTTGAAACTCAGGCTTGCACCGGCCTCAGTGTAAACCTTGAACGAATCGGACACATCAAATCTGAGTTTGGCTTTCACCGGAATCTCAATGTTTGTAGCGTTCAACCGGCGCGACACTTGCACACTTGCTTCTTCAAGAAAATCCTCAACCCGCCTTCGGTCGGTGAAGGTATACTTCAGCCTAAGGACATTGAGGTTCACACCCGAAGAAACCGCGAAATTGCGGGTAAGATAATAGTCATAGACCAAGCCCATGTTGGCGCCCAATCGAAAGCCATCATTAGTGGCAGCAATAGAACCTGAGCTGGCCCAATCGAAAGTCGGCCCAAATTTGATGCCATACCTGACATTTCTTGTCTGAGCATTGGCTACCAGGGAAACCAAGGCTACCAAGCTGATAATCAACAATGTTTTTCTCATAATAATAAATTTTTTGACCTACAAAGATAAAATAATTTGCCGACATTTCCTTAAAATCCGAAAATGATTCCTATTTTTGTCGTCAAATCATACTAAATCATTCACCAAAACACATCAAAATGAAAAAGACATTTTTATTGATCGCAGCCTTGCTCATGATAGGCAGCGCAGCATTCGCAGGCGGCGGCTTCGACCTCGCCATTGGCCCAAAAGTAGGCTACCAAACCGCCAAGCTCTCCTACGACAAGGCCGACATCAAATCGGGATTTGCCAACCATTTCACAGCCGGTCTCTTTGGTCGCGTAACCGTTGGGCGTCTCTATGTGCAACCCGAAGTGCTTTATTTCAAGACCTCCAATGTATTTGACGCAAGCGTCTCCGGCACGCAAAGCGAAAATTTGTTCAACCTTCCCACCGGAGCCAACGTCAATCTCACATTGAACCAAATGAACCTCCAAGTGCCCATCATGATTGGTGTCAACGTCATCGACCTCGACCTTGTCACCCTTCGCGCACAAGTGGGACCTACCGCCAACTTTGTCTTGCAGTCGCGTACCCTGTATGACCAGACCTATACGTTTGAAAGCGAACAATACGAATTGGGCCCGCAAAACGCCACTGCCGACCAAAACTTCAACCCAAAATCCATCTCCTGGGGATTTCAAGCCGGTCTCGGCATTGATGTTTTGAAGCGTTTCACCCTTGATGTCAACTATAACTTCGGACTGAGCAAGATGTTCGATACCCTGAACGAGACCGCTTTGGGCAAGACCTTCGATTTCAGCAACATTGACAGCACCAAGCAACGCCTGTTCATGGTTACGGTGGGCATCAAGCTGCTGTAATCCATTCACATACAAGCAAAAGAGAGCGGCCTCATGTGATGGGGCCGCTCTCTTCGTGTTTCAACAAAACTTCGCTTAGAAGAAGATACCCATTTCGACACCAATACGGTTTAGAAGGACGTTAAGTTTGGGGTCGCGTTCGCCCAAGTTCTTGTCACCGTTATAGTATTTCTCATAATTTGACGAGACCAGACCTCCTCTGCTAATGCTGTTCAGGAAGTCGTGAGAGAAATAAATACCGGCGAAAACACGGGTGGTCTCCAGCAAAGCGTACTCTGCGCCACCACCGATGCGCAGTGAGGCGTGGAATGGGTTGTACTCTCCATCAGTAGTTCTGAAAACATCATCGTTCAGGTCCCCCAGAGTGAAAGTATCCATCACCTTTACACGTTGCGTGTAACCAAAAGCACCGCCTATTTGAGCATAAGCACGGAGAGGAAGGTTGCCGAGCTGTGGGGTAACCATCTTCAGCATCAATGGGATTTCATAAATCGTGGCTTTGAACTGTCTTCCAACGGTACCCAATTGGTAATTGGTGACAGTATCAATGGTGCTGATGTTGCGCATATCCTCGAAGCTGTACTGACCTTTCAAGAAGTCAACACTGATGCCCGTGACAATGGCATAATTCTCAGCAAAGTAGTACTCGGCCACCACGCCCAAGTCAAAACCAGCTTTAACACCTTGATTGGTGGCGGCTCCCGTTCTTGAACCGGTCCAGTCGAAGCTAGGACCCAATTTGAATCCAAAGGAGAATCCTTTGTACTGTGCTGACACAGTCAGCGACATGGCCATAAGAAAGCCGATCATAAGTAAGTTTTTCTTCATTTGATAATAATTTTAGGTTAGTTTTTCGAGACAAAAGTAGTCTTTTTTTCATCAACAACACCAAATCATCGAAATTTTCTAACTTTGTACGGCCAAACAGAACAACTTTCCGTCATGATTACATGTATTCCCAACTGTCTTTTCATTAGCAACAGGGCCAACTTCGCTGCCCAGTTGCCACCCAAATCAGTGGCTGTTTTCATCGCCAACGAAGCCATGCCGCGCAATGGCGACCAGTTTTTTCCTTTCCGCCAGCAGTCGGATTTCTTTTATCTGACCGGCATCGAAGCCGAAAACGCCTATCTTATCCTCGCTCCCAGCCACCGCGACGAAAACTGCCGCGAGATTCTGTTCATCGAACCGTACGATGCGGTGAAAGCCACTTGGCAAGGCGAGATGCTTGATGTGAATCAAGCACGCAACATCTCCGGCATCGACAACGTCATGCCAAGCACGGCTTTTTTCAGCACACTGAAAGATTTGGCATTGTCGGATTGCGAGAGTCTCTTTCTGAACAGCTACGAATATTCGAAATACGAATGTGCCGTCGAAACCCTGCAACAACGCTTTGCCAAACAAGTGATGGAACTGTTTCCGCTGCACAGTTTCGGGCGCACCGCTCCCATTATCAATGCCTTGCGCATGGTGAAGTCAAAAGAGGAGATCAAAATCATGCAGCAAGCCTGCGACATTACAGCAAAGGCGTTTCACCGCTGTTTGAAGACCGCCATGCCGGGACGTTACGAATACCAGATGCAGGCGGAGATTGAATATGTCTTCAAGATGCACAACGCCAACGGTCATGCATACGCTCCCATCGTTGCGGGAGGCAAGAATGCCTGCTGCCTGCACTATTCAAAGAACAACGACCCGTTGAACGACGGCGACCTGCTTTTGTTTGACATCGGATGCGAGTTTTGCAACTACGCCTCCGACCTCAGCCGCACCATCCCCGTCAACGGACGGTTCAGCCCGCGGCAAAAAGACTGCTACAACGCCGTGTTGCGTGTGATGAAGGAAATCACGAAACTGTACCGCGTGGGCGGCTGCATCAACGACATCAACCAGACCACCTACCGCCTTATGGAACAGGAAATGATAGGCTTGGGACTCTTTACCGCAGACGACGTGAAACAGCAAGACCCGAACGCGCCGCTTTACCGCAAGTACCTGATGCACGGCATGGCGCACCACATCGGCCTCGACGTGCACGACAGCATCGACAAATACGCCCCGTTCAAGCCGGGCATGGTACTCTCCTGCGAGCCGGGCATCTATATCCGTGAGGAAGGCATCGGCATCCGCATCGAAAATGACTTGCTCATCACCGAGGGCGAACCCGTCAATTTGCTCGAGGGAGTGCCAATAGAAGTGGAAGAGATTGAAAACATCATGAACAAGAAATGACTCCTATGCGAGGGATACCATCATGTGGACTTTTTGAAACAAAATGCGGAAGTGTATTACCGCAAGGCAAAAACGGCACACGAACCCGAACCGAAATAAAAAAGAGATACCATACAGGTAAAAGTCGCGCAAAAAAGGAACCGTTTCAAGCACAAGTTGCGTATATTTGCACTATCATTACGAATCATCAATAACTACTTAATATGTTTACAAAAGACGTTTATTCCGGCCGTCGCGCCGCATTGAAAAAAGAGCTGAAGAACGGTATCGCCTTCTTTCCGGCCAACAACGAAGCCCCCTACAACTATCCCGACAACACGTATACCTACCGTCAGGACAGCAATTTCTCTTACTTCTTCGGTCTCAACCACCCCGATTTGGTCGGTGTCGTCGACTTTGACTCGGGCGAGGAGATACTGTTCGGTCAGGAAGTCACCATCGACGATGTGATATGGTGTGGTCCCCTTCCCTCCCTAAAAGAACAGGGCGACATGATCGGCGTGTCCGACGTGCGCGATTTCGGCAAGTTCGGCGACTTTATCCAACAAGCCCTTGCAAAGGGGCGCGCCGTACACATGCTGCCCACCTATCGCGGCGACACCTTGATACAATGTGCCAAATGGCTGAACACCAACACCGACCATGTGGCGGACTTCAGTAGCATGGAACTCATCAAAGCCGTCGTGAAACTGCGTGAAATCAAAAGCGACATCGAGATTGCCGAATTGGAGAAAGCCGCCAACACCGCCTATTACATGCACACCACTGCTATGAAGATGTGCAAGCCCGGCATGATTGAACAGGAAATCGCAGGTGTGGTGGAAGGCCTGTCGCTTTCGGGCGGCGGCCCCGTGTCGTTCCCCGTCATTTTGAGCGTTGACGGCCAGACCTTGCACAACCACGGTCATCGTAACGTTTTGAAAGAAGGGCGCATGATGGTTTGTGATGCCGGAGCTGAGACAGAGAACTATTATGCCTCCGACTTCACCCGTACCACCCCTGTAGGAGGCAAGTTCAACCAGCATCAGCGCGAGATATACGAAATCGTGCTCAAAGCCAACCAGGAAGTGGCTGCCAACACCCGCCCCTACATCCCCTACTTGGTGATGCACACCTTGGCTTGCCGCACCCTCATCGAAGGCCTTAAGAATGTCGGTCTCATGAAAGGCAACACCGACGACGCTTTGAAGGCCGGCGCCCATTTCCTCTTCATGCCACACGGCCTCGGCCACATGTTGGGCATGGACGTGCACGACATGGAAGGACTTGGCGAAACCAATGTCGGATACGACGACATCACACCGCGTTCAAAACAGCTCGGATTCAGCGGACTGCGTTGCGGCAAGACCCTCAAACCCGGTTTTGTGGTCACCGATGAACCAGGCATTTACTTCATCCCGAAACTCATCGACATCTGGAAAGCCGAAGGCAAAAACAAGGACTTCATCAACTACGACAAATTGGAAAGCTACAAGGATTTCGGCGGCATCCGTATCGAAGACGACCTGCTCATCACCGAAGACGGCTGCCGCATCTTGGGCCGCCCCATCCCCAAGACCGTCAGCGAAGTAGAGGAAATCTGCGCCCAAGGCCGGGAATGGATCAAGATGCAAGGTCTGTATTGATGTCAACCCTTTGAAATCACACATTCGAGACCAACAGACCTAGCGGGAAAGTTGGTCTCGAATGCTGAATCCGGGGAATAATACGACTTTTACAATTGGAGCCTTGAATTTATTCATGCGGGGATAAACTGCAAAGGGATTGTGAAAATGCAAAGTAACCGTAGAAAACCGTATTTCATTTCATCATTTCTCTTGCTTTCCCATAAACAACTGTAATTGCGTGGGTCGTCCATTACAAATTGTATGTTTGTTTGATGGATCCGTCTGGTGTGGAACAGCCATAATAAACACATTGCTGTTTTCTTCCACGACATGCGATGCACAGACATTCTCTTTTATCTTGCGCAATGCCTTAATAAAGTATTCGTCATTGATTTCGCAGGCGGTTAAGCTGATGCCCGCTTTGTAGCAGGCGATTGCGATTGTGCCACTACCCATGTGTATCTAAAATTCTATCGGTCGGCTTGGCATACATTTTAAGCAGCCATTCGTATAGCTCAACAGGCTTTTGTGTTGGGTGGATTTTATTGCGGTTCTTGCGAACACTGAAATGAAAAATTATCTTGGACGAATGTAAGAAAAGGTTGATTTATGTAGATTGATGGTAAGTGATTGAGAATGTGTGAGAAATACGGACTACTACCGTGAATTGCTTAGAGGGTAAAAGTGCAGAAAATGTGGATTTGTGCAGAAGTTCCGTTAC
>JBGYWU010000092.1:0-12633 GCA_041842265.1 Candidatus Limimorpha sp.
CGTTTCCTTTCAAAAAGGTTTGACACTGCAATAGTACGCATTATTTTTTCATTTGTCAAGTGTTTTTGCTGTTTTTTTATCAAAAAAATGCAATTTATTCACAATCTGCATGTTGCAAAGGAATGGAACTTGTGCAGCATGAACATCATAGCCGGCATAGCTTGCCACAGGCGCAATACTCGCAACACAGGTTGCAGGCGTCCGTCAATTTGAGGGGTGTTGGTAAGACCTTCTTTAACCTTATCCGCCGTTAAAGCAAAACTGCTCATTCCTGTTCTATGGGATTATATGGCGTTTTAATTATCATATTATCAGTGTTTTTCACCTGTACCAAATTGCCCGTGGCATCTTATTTCGAAACAACCGGTGCTTGCGCTTCAGGAAAGATTCTTTTAAGATATGAAAGCAGGTCGTAATAGTACAGTTTAACGAAATCGTTGACTTCCTTGCATGTGGATTGCTGGTAATATCTGTCCTCCATCATCACTATATCCTCTTTTGAGTTGATGATGGCATTACAAGTGAAAGAAAACCATTCTTTTACATCTTCCACTTGCAGAATTAATCCAGGCAAGCCGCAATACTTTCACGGCACATCGGAGTAAGGGATGTCGGTGGTGAACCCAGCATTCCGGTTCGATACTTGTAACATAATTAAATAGCGCAAGGCTTCTGCACAGTGGCCGGAATCCATCTGATCATGCCTTTCTCCAAAGCTTCTTGGGCAGCTTGTCGCACATCACGAGGCTCAGTATGACACCCGATTATGGAATGACTCAAAAGGAATAAGGCTATGGTTTTCAGCAGGCTTCGTATGGTGGATGCTTAGTAATTTCTCCAGAAACTTCTCGAAAACAGCGCAATCATCGAAAACAATTCCACCCTACCGATGATCATCAGGAACATGAGTATCCACTTGGTGGTTAAAGGGAAGAAGACATACGAACCGCCGGGCCCCACCTGGCCGATACCCGTCCCCACATTGCTCAAGGTGGCCACAGAAGCGCCTATCGAAGTCTCGAAGTCAGTGCCCGCGGCCAACAGGGCGATGGTGCCGATGAGAAAGATGAGGAAATAGATAAAGATGAAGGAGATGTTCTTGTAAACACCGCTGGCCGAGATGGACTTCCCGTTGACTTTCACGGGCAGCACAGCGTTGGGATGGATGACGCGCTTCAACTCCAAAACCGAGTTTTTGACGAAGATAAGATGTCGAAACATTTTCACACCGCCAGAGGTGGATCCAGAACAGGCTCCAATGAACATGAGCAGAAAGAGAAAAACCCAAAGGAATGAAGGCCATGCCGAGTAGTCGCTCACGAAAAAACCTGTAGTGGTCAGGACGGAGATGACGCTGAAAAACGACTCGCGAAACGCGGTGCCCAAGCCGTTGTGGGCAACAAAGATCAGTACTAGCCCGATGCCCACGCTGGTGAACAGGATGTGGAGCATGAAACTCCTGAATTCTTCGTTTTTCAGGAAGGTGAACGATTTCCGGCTTAACGAAAGCAGGAGCAGTGAGAAGTTGCAGCCCGACAGCACCATGAAAACGCCCACCACGACTTGCGAATGGTTAGAGAAAGCTCCCAAGCTGGTCGTCCTTGTGGAGAAGCCCCCCGAGCTGATGGTGCTCATCGAGTGGCAGAGGGCGTCGAAAAAGTCCATGTCGCCCCAATAAAGGAGGAGGGTTTCCATCAAGGTGAAAAACAGATACAGTCCCCAGATGCGCCTCACGGTGTGCATAATGCGGGGATGTGGCTTGCCGTGATTGATACCATTGATTTCGGTTACAAAGAGTTGCATGCCGCTCATGCTCAAGTAAGGCAGGATGGCAATAGTGAACACGATGATAGCCAATCCGCCAATCCATTGGGTCATGTTGCGCCATAAAAGGATGTCTTTCGGCAGGGCTTCGACACGGGTGATGACGGTGGCTCCTGTTGTAGTGAATCCTGATAAGGCCTCGAAGAGGCCATCAGTAAAGTTGGGAACGGTTTTGCTGAGCAGGAAAGGTATGGCGCCAAATAGTGAGAGCACGAGCCACGAAATACAGACGACATACACACCGTCGCGCGAACTTGTCTTGTCGTTCTTGTGGTTGCGCGTGGCGATGAGCAGGATGAAGCCTGTCATCAGCGTGATGAGGGCAGAGAAAGGCATGCTGAAAGCATACAGCCCGTGGTGGAGATAGGTTACGGGCAGTACCGCCAACATCATAATGCCTTCGATGAGCAGCAGCTTGCCTTCAATGCGAAGAACAACGGGATGGTTTATGGTCGTGTTGATTTTCATTCGATTTGTTGGGACAGGACTTTGGGACTTTCTCCGTTCTCGGTCACCTGGTCGCCGCGTTTGCTATTAATGGAACAGCCTTTCGACTGCGGGGATGGCCTTGGGCAAGGCAAGCACCACCACTTGGTCGTCAGGCTCGATTTGGAAGTCTTCTGTTGCAATGTAGCTCTCTCCGTCACGGGTGATGCCGCAGATGATGGCCTCGATGGGCATGGCCAGTTGGCCGATGGCTTTCCGTGTGACGGCTGACCCTGCTCTCACCTCAAATTCCACAATGTCGGCATCGATTCCGCTCAGGCTCTTCAGCGTTGAAACTTTGGCCCCAAGGGTATATTTCACCATATAGCTGGCTGCGATGAGTTTCTTGTTGATGATGGAGTCGATTCCGATGTTCTGAGAAATGTCGATGTAGTCGATGTTCTCGACGAGGGCTATGGTCTTCTTTACACCGAAAGATTTGGCCTGCAAGCAGGTCAGGATGTTGGTCTCAGTGTTGTCGCTCACGGCGATGAAGGCGTCCATGTCCTTGATGCCCTCGTCCTCAAGCAGGTCAAGGTTGCGGGCATCGGCGTTGACTACCAAAGTGTCCGAGAGGTAGTTGGTTAAGTCAATACAGCGATCTTTGTTTGATTCCAAAATCTTGATGTTCAACTCTTTCTCAAGACGTTTTGCTGTGATGCGGCCTACGCGTCCGCCGCCCACAATCATCACATTGTGGATATTGATCTGCTTTTTGCCGCTCAGCTTGATGATGTCTTTGATGGCGTGGGGCTTGGTGACCACATACACCATGTCGCTCACCTGAAACACTTCTTCGCCCTGCGGGATGAAAGTGCCTTGGCGGCGGTGGATGGCGGCAATGAGAAACTCTATGTGTTCATATTGGCCGATGACTTGGTTGACGGTCTTTCCCAGGATTTCGGCTTCGGGTTCGAGCTTCACCATAAAGAGCTGAAGGTTGCCGCCCGCAAAGTCGTAGGTCTCCGAGGAGGCGTTTTTCTTCAGCAGCGAAATGATTTCCTGTGCTGCAATGTCTTCAGGAGACACAAGACCGTCGATGCCAAGGTCTTGGTACATGCGCCACACCTCGGGACTGAGGCTCTCCATAGTGTTGACACGGGCAATGACTTTTTGAGCCCCCAGTTTCTTGGCGATGATGGCGGTCAGAAGGTTGATGTGTTCATCGTGAAGCACTGCAATGACCAAATCGGCGTGTTTCACGTTGGCTCTTTGCAGTACGGCAGTTGAAGTGGAGTCGCCCATGATGGTCATCAGGTCGCTGTGCGATTCAATCATCTTCAGCAGTTCCTCGTGAGGGTCAACGATGGTGATGTTGTGGTTGCTGCGGACCAAGGCTTCCGCCAAGTGCATCCCTACTTCTCCGTCTCCGGCTATAATGATGTCCATATCGCTTTACTTATGAAAGTGCAAATGTAGGGAAATATATTGAATATGAGTGGAAATATTCTCACCCCGAATTCTATGATTCAAAAAAACGGGTGTGTTTCCAATGCTCGTGTTCATAGGACTGAGGTGTCAGCAATGAAATGGCGATTTCTAATCAACAGCGCCCGCTCACCAAATATCCGACCAAATGACCGAAATCACATGGTTGGCGGACTTGTCGCCTTCCTTGAATACATTGGCCATGCCGTAGGTGTAGCGCACCTCCACAAACCAATAACTCACTGCGGCCGTTATGCCATAGTCGAGGCGGTTGAAACTGCCTTTTTCCCATGGCGTAATGAACTGCTGATTCCATTTGCCTTTCACTTCCAGAATGTCGTTGCCGCCAAGACAAAAGCCCACTTGCGGCCCGAGGCGCAGCCGAGGAATCATGGATTCGTCTTCGTCGTCCTCGTTCCAGCGGCGCAGGTAAATGTTGAGCAGCAGCGGCACATTGATGTAGTGCGACTTTTCAAGGTGTCGGATGGCGTGGTTGTTTTCGTCCAAGCCTTTTTTCGATTTCATGCCTTGCCTCGAATAGATGAGGTCGATTTCAGCGCCGATGATGGAGCGTTCGGGAATCAGGGCGACACGAATGCCGCCGGTGAAGTCAGGTCGGAACATGGTGCTGTCATTGCCACTGATGCGCATTGTGGATAGGGCTGAACCCAGCATTAGGCCGCCGCCGACGCGTTGGGCCGAAAGAGGACCCATACCGATGAGCAATAGAACCAATAAAACAAACCGTCTTTTGTTTCTCATTTTCCTTTCCTTAGTCGTTTTGCGGGCAAAGATACAGCAATTTCACAAAATTCAAATGGGCAAAAAGATGTATATTTGCCGTCAAATAAGGCGCATTATGAAAATCAAGCATTTTAGAATCAGTATTGTATTGGTTCTGTTCGCGTTTTCTTTCGGGCAGTTGAAGGCACAGTCGGCTCTCCGCGTGTTTTTCATCGGTAACAGTTACACCTATTTCAACAATTTGCCGGCATTGGTGGCCAACATCGCGCAGAGCATGGGTGATGAAATGACCTGCGCCGGCAATACTCCTGGAGGCTGTACCCTCGAGATGCACTCCTCCAACGCCTCAATGGAGACAATTTGTAGGGGAGGATGGGACTTCGTGGTGATGCAGGAGCAGAGCCATCTTCCTGCCTTCCCCATCGAGCAAGTGGAAGAGATGGTTTTCCCCTTTGCGGAACGGCTGGCCGACTCGGTGTATGCTTTCAATCCCGATGCCGAGCCTATGTTTTTCATGACCTGGGGACGAAAAAACGGCGACACCGAGTTTGGGCCGCTTTATCCGCTGATGAGCACCTACGAGGGTATGGACAGCTTGCTTTATGAGCGGTATATGTACATGGGTGCCGCCAACAACGCTTCGGTTTGTCCTGTGGGGCGCGTGTGGCATCATCTCCGCGACCATCACAGTGAGATAGAATTGTATCAGCCGGACGGAAGCCATCCTTCCTTGGCGGGAAGTTATGCCGCGGCATGCGCTTTCTATACCATGCTGTTTCATCGTGACCCCGACAGCATTGCCTACGACGCTGGTTTGAGCCCGGGGACCGCGCAACTTATCCGTTCGGCAGTGCATTTTGTAGTGTTTGACTCATTATGGAAATGGCAAAGCCCGAGTGCGAATGTCACGCCTGAAGAAAAGCAACAGCCTGTTGTTTCAGTCTGCCCCAATCCGGCCATTGGTGAGGTAACACTCCGTTTGCCTGACGGCTTGAAGGCCGAAATCCTTCTTTTCGGCACCGATGGCAAGACCTTGTGGCGCAAAAAGATACAGGGTTCTGAGACAACTTTCTCTATGCATGGCTTGCCAACGAATATATATCTGCTCAAAGTGATTACGCCTCGGGGTGTTACGGTGAAAAGGATTGTCAAACTATAGAAAAAAAAGTCTATCTTTGCCAAGAATAGTCTTATAACATTGTTGCCATGAAATTTTTTAATATACTTAAAATCAATTTGTTATACACTATTATGATGCTTAGTAGGCTGTTTTCCCCGCAAATTCAGGCTTTTGAAAGGAAGGTTTTGTTGACAAAATGACCGAGTTGATGTTTGCCCCAAAATTCGATACCTGCTTCTTTGAGCGCTACGCCATGATTTCGTTGGCTACGCTGTTGGGTGAGCGCTACGCGCACTTGGTCAACCGTGACAGGCCCGACCTTCAGGACGAAGTCCAAGGCATAGGCATTGAGGTAACCCGCGCCATACGTGAGGACAAGAATGTGGCCAATGCCTTGGTGAACGAGATGGCGGGCGCGGATGTCAAAGAGGTGGATGCGGAGGATTTGCTTCACATCAACCAAAGCGGCTATGCCTACGGCTTGGGCGACGGCAGCCTTATCGGTCACAATGAATACGAATATTGGTCCTTGGCTTTGCCCCTGAAGCGCATCCTTGAAATCAAGATGAACAAGGTGAATAACGGCTTTTATGGCGACTTCCGCGAGTTCGGTCTCTTTGTCTTTACCAAAGAGGATATGGACGACAACCAAGTCGATCAAACGGTAGCATTCATGATGGACTACCAAACCGGGCTAAAGGTCAGCTATGAAAGGCTTTTTATTTCACAAATCCAGACGTTGTACGCCTGTAACTTGAGCCAAGGCAGATGCGATAAATTCAATGTCAGCCAAGGACTGAGGCGACGGTTCTATGAAAACGCCATCAAATGAGGTTGGTGTTCAAGTTGATTCAGACCAGAGACATGTTTGCGGTCAATACAGACGCTTATGAATTCTTCATTTGATTACTTTGGCCACAAAGGTTCTGTCTGCTGCATGGAATACCAACAAATAAATGCCTGGTGGCAGCGGATTGAACAGCTCACCAAGGGCAATGCGGTTGATTCCTGGCCGAATGTTCCCTAAATTCTTGTTGACCAGTAGCCTATTGTCGATGGAATAGATTTTTGCATACAAAATGCAATCGTTTTCACAATCCATTTCAGCGTAACTTGATGTGGTGACAGGATTGCCGATGATGTTAATAAGCTGTTCGTTTTGAGCGTTTTCCCAGATGCCCGTGAGGTCGTATTCATAGGCACCTATGTCAATGCGGTTGTCGCTGACACGCTGGTGGCCATCCAAGTCGAGGCCGTTGAGGATTTCGACAGGTGTCTCAAGCGAACCGGCATTGATACAAGGGCTCCCCTCACAAAGCCAGAAACTTTCGCCTTCAGGGTCGTGGAAAAGCGGGTCGCCTTCAATGCAGTCTTCATAAACCTGTATGCTCTCATGGCTTGAGATGTTCTCGAGTCCATATTGTACCAAGCAGTTGTGAAACTCTGGAGCATAGTCGTCATAGGTCCATGACCACATTTGCACCGGCATATCCAATGGGGTGGAATTCAGGTTGCCGAAAACGATGCAGTTCAGCAAGAGAGGAGAGCTATGCTGGTAGAAGAAAATCCCGCCACAATTGACACCGATTGAAAGGTTGTTTGCCACGGTGAGGTTGCAGACCAAGGGAGAAGAGTCGCTAATGGCCAGTCCGCCGCCGAAATGCTCGGAAGTGTTGTTGGCGAAAAGCGAGTTGGTGATGCTGCAGGGATTGTCGTATGAACGTATCAAGTATAGACCGCCGCCGTTGATGCCGTAATTGTGCTCAAACGCGCAACGGTCGATGTTGACCGAACAACTGTCAAGACTTAATGCGCCTCCGATGGCTTTTTGTCCGTTGTTGTAGCGGAAGTCAGTGCCGGTGATGTCTACTTCGCATTTCAGGAAACGCATTGCGCCGCCATACATAGCGTAAATGGTGTCTATTTTGCTGTAGGTCAAATTGTTGTTTACTTTACAGTCAGACATCACCACTTTGGAGTCAATGGCATTCAGGGCACCGCCGTGTTCGCGGGAGAAGTTGCAGAACAGGGTGCTGTGCTTGATTTTCACATCGTTGCAACCGAAGATGCGCAGTGCGCCGCCGTCTTGGTCAATGTCTAAGGCCGCCTTGCCATATTGGAAGCGGCAATAGTCGAAAGAGGAAGGCCCTGCGTTTTCGAGCCAGATGCCGTTCCATCCGCCTCGTCCGCTATTGAAAATGTGAAATCCTGTGGTGTCGGTCACAGTGAAAAGGATGGAGTCATTTTCGGTGCCAAAGGCATTCAGCGTCGCGTCTTCATAAACACAGATGCTATAAAAGTCGTTGAAAACGATGGTGGTTCCGGCGGCGATGTTCAACGATTCATGAACAACAACGTCGTCGGTGACTATAATGGTGTCGGCTTCCCAAACGCCCGACTGTGGTCCTGAAACTGTGATGGTTTGTGCTTGGATCATAAAGGAGGTCAATAACAACGACAAAAGGAATAAGTTTTTCATAAATGGGAAATTTTAAGTTGCAAAATTAAGGCATTTATTAGTTTTTTGCCTCATTTCGGATAAAAATATTTATTTTTGCAGCCCAAATACAACTGGGAAAGCATTTCATGGATACCACCTCTATACTCAACCACATGTCCAAAATAGAAGACACATTCTCTTTGGAATGGATTTTTTGGGCGGTCATGTTGGGCTTGTTCTTGGGTCTTGTCGTCAATATGGGTCCCGCTTTCATCACTTTGGTGCAAACTAGTCTGCATCAAGACTTCAAGTCGGCAATGCTGTTCGCCTTTGGCGTGATATTGAACGATGCATTGGTGATTGCCATTTGCATTTTCACTTCGGTTCAGCTTGGGGTTTCATTTAATTCAGGCGTAACATGGTTTAGTATAGGGGCTGGAGCCATTTTGGTGTTGTTTGGGACCTTCACTTTTTTCGCAAAGGTAAGAAAGGGAGAAACCCGCAGAGAGCAACGGACCAAGGAGTTGTTGCAGGCGCAAGAGAATGGCTCTTCTCCGTTCTTTTTTGTCGGTAAGGGATTTGCGCTCAATGTATTGAATCCTTTTGTTTGGATTTTTTGGTTTTCGGCAGTGGCCATTGTTGTGGGAGGTACCAAAAACACTGTCGTTACCACCATCTTCTTCTTTATCGTGTTGTGTGTCAGTTTTGCACTTGATGTTTTGAAAGCTTGGGGCGCTGCGAAGCTGAGACGCTTTTTCGATACCAATCGCACTATTTTGATGAATCGTATTGCAGGCGTTTTGTTGGTGGGATGTGGTCTCTATTTCATTGTATTTAAAGGGATTGTCAATCTTATATAAACATTGTATTATGGAAGTCAAAAAGTCAAATTCCGGTTGGTTGGCGTTTCTCGTAAGCGGAATCGTGGCCATTGGTTATGGTTTCTTAGCCATTGCGTTGACTGAAAAATTTGTCGACATTCTCGAAATAGTTATGCGTGTTTCTGGCATCTGCATTGCGGCTGTGGGTGTAGCTTTCCTGATTGCGGCGATTATGCGAATGAACAAGAAGTTGCCTTGGGGCTTGATTTTGTTGGAAGCGATAGCGCTGATAGTAGTTGGTTTGCTTTCAGGCATTTATTCAACCAAAGCCCTTGCATTGCTGGTAGTTATTATTGGCATTTGGTCGGCAATCATAGGCGCTTTTATGCTGCTTGTGATGTCGCGCACCAAGAACCTTTGGAACAAGGGTTTCTATATTGTGAGCGCCATTTTGAGTATCGTATTCGGCGTGCTGCTCATAGCATATCCTTTTGGTTTCGTCAAATGGTTTATCATCATGTCGGGCATCATTGCGTTGGTGTTTGGCCTCATCATGATGATGTTCGCTTTTGCCATTCACCGCACCGACAAGGAAGTTGAAGTGGAAGTCGTTTAGACTACGACTGACCAAAAGAAGCCTTAATCTGACAACTGCTGAAATGCGTTCCATGGCGCCACTTGAGGCAAGGGCGCAGTCACTTCAATTTGTGTTTTCAATACAGGATGCTCGAATGCTATCCGCCAAGCATGCAGGTTGATGGAAGCATCTGGGTTGCTACGTGGATAGCCGTATTTCAAGTCGCCACGGATGGGACAACCGATTTTCGCCAATTGGCAGCGAATTTGGTGATGTCTTCCCGTGAATAATTCTACTTCAAGTAGATAAAACGTCTCCGATTTTCCCACCACACGATAACTCAAACATGCCAACTTGGCTCCTTTAGTGCCTTCAGGAACGATGAACGACTTGTTCATCTTTTCGTTTTTGACGAGATAATCCTCAAGTACATCGGCTTGCTTAGGCGGGTGGTTTTTCACCAGTGCGAGATAGGTCTTACGGAAGTCGCGGTCTTTGACTTTCACGGCCATGCGCGACAGGGCTTTGCTTGTTTTGGCGAACACCACAGCACCGCTCACGGGACGGTCGATGCGGTGGACGAGTCCGGCAAAGACATTGCCTGGCTTGTCGTATTCTTCCTTGATGTACTGTTTCACATTGTCGAGCAGACACACGTCACCGGTTTTATCGCCTTGGACAATCTCGGAGGGGAGTTTGTTGACCACGATGAGATGGTTGTCTTCGTAAAGGATTCGGTTGGATAGGTCGCTCATTGTTAGTTAGTTTTCGGTTTCACATATCACCCCGCTCCCAATGACATGAGGCTCTGTCTCATGGTAAACCACACCAAACTGTCCAGGAGCCACGCCTGGGATGGCCACATCCGACACGATGTCGGCTCCACGTTCTGTGAGACGGAGTGTGCCTAAAGTAAACTCCGGCTGGTGCCGTATCTTGTAACGGACACGCTGACCGTCAATGAACCGCAGCGCAGGGTTCATGGGTTGCAGGTCGCCCAAAGGGACGATGTTGGTGTATTGCGCCACGGGGTCGTAGCCTTGCGAGACATAGACGATGTTGTTCGGGATGTCTTTCTTGACTACAAACCACGGTCCTCCGCCGAGGCCGAGGCCTTTGCGCTGACCGATGGTATGGAACCAAAAGCCTTTGTGGCGGCCCAGTTTCTTGCCCGTTTCCAGCTCTACGATGTCACCTGGCATTTCGCCTATATATTCGCGGATGTAATCGTTGTAGTTGATTTTGCCCAAGAAGCAAATGCCTTGGCTGTCATGACGTTCCGCGCTTGGCAGCCTGTACTGCGCTGCCAAACGACGTACTTCGGGTTTAGGGATGGCGCCGATAGGGAAGATGACTTTGCTCAGTTGGGCATAGGTGATGCGTCCTAAGAAATAGGTCTGGTCTTTGAAGGTGTCGGCAGCTGTGCCGAGCCAAAAAATGCCGTTCTCGTCTTCCCACGAGCGGGCGTAATGCCCCGTGGCAATCTTGTCGAAGTTGTGCCCCTCTTTTTCCTCAAAGGCGCCAAGTTTGATCCAGCGGTTGCACATCACGTCGGGGTTGGGCGTGAGGCCCTTGTGCACCATTTCCATGGTGTAACGTCCGACAGTCTCAAAATACTCATGCTGTAGGTCGACGATGTCAAACTTGCAGCCGTATTTCTTGGCGATGTAGGTCGTGATTTCGATGTCCTCCTCTGATGGACAGTTCGACCTGTCTTCCATTCCTTCCATCCCAATCTTGATATAGAAGATATGTGGGTTGTGGCCCTGCTCTTTGAGCAGCGGAACCACCACCGAGCTGTCGACGCCCCCCGATACCAATGCGGCAATGTTCATCGTTCAATAATTTGCCGCAAAAATAATAAAAATCACCCAATCAGTGAACCCCTATGGGTGATACGACATCGGGCTGGCGGTGTAAATCCCTGCCTGAAAATACCTGGAAATACCGGGAAATGGCGGAGAATATTCCCATCCAAATAATTTTCGTAGTTTTGCCAAAATTTCACGAAATGGCCATTCCAAGGGAAACTGTCGAAAGCATCCTGCAAACTGCTCGAATCGAGGAGGTTGTGGGTGAGTTCGTTGCGCTGAAGAAGAAGGGGACGAATATGTGGGGAGTGTGCCCATTCCACAATGAGAAAACGCCGTCGTTCAGTGTCAATCCCGCCCGAAACATCTTCAAGTGTTTCGGCTGCGGCAAGGCGGGCGATTCTGCCAAGTTCCTCATGGAACACGAGCATTACACCTATCCTGAAGCATTGCGCTATCTCGCCAAGAAATACAATATCAAGATTGAGGAAAAGGAGCAGACCGCAGAGGAAATCATGTTGCAAAGCGTGCGCGAGAAGATGTTCAACATCAACGAGTTCGCCGACAAGTATTTCGTCGACACGCTGTGGAACACCGAAGAGGGCAAGACCATCGGATTGAAGTATTTTCGTGAGCGTGGCTATTTCGACCCCATCATCCAGAAGTTTCATCTCGGCTACAACCCTGACACCGCCAGATGGGATACTTTCACAGAATACGCCAAGCAAAACGGTTATTCCGAGGAGCTTCTGGAGCAGATAGGCTTGTCTATCAAGGGCTCCAAGGGACTCTACGACCGCTATCACGGTAGGGTGATGTTTCCCATTCACAGTTTGACGGGGCGTGTTATCGGCTTCGGCGGACGCACCCTCGTCAACGACAAGAAAAGCCCGAAATATCAGAATTCGCCCGAATCGGAGATTTACGACAAGAAACAGACCCTTTATGGTGTCTATTTCGCCAAAAACGCCATCGCCAAACAGGATGAATGTATCCTCGTGGAAGGCTACTTCGATGTGTTGCGTATGCACCAGATTGGCATTGAAAATGTGGTGGCCAGCAGTGGCACCTCGCTCACGATGGAGCAGATTCGTCTCGTGAAGCGCTATACGAAGAACATCACCATGCTTTATGACGGCGATGCGGCAGGTATCCATGCGGCCTTGCGTGGCACTGACATGATCCTCTCCGAAGGTATGAATGTGCGCGTGGTAGTGCTGCCGCCCGAGCACGACCCCGATACCTTCGGTCGAGATTTTTCGGTGGAATATGTCAGCAACTACCTCAAAGACAATGCGAAAGACTTTATCCGTTTTAAGACCGAGTTGCTGCTGAAAGATGCCGAAAAAGACCCCATCAAACGCGGTCAGGTTATCCGCGAC
>JBGYWU010000093.1:0-5771 GCA_041842265.1 Candidatus Limimorpha sp.
AGCCCGTCATCGACGAGAGTCTCAACCGTATCCGAACCCGCCGCGCACGCCGCGAGCATTACCTCGAGACCATCGGCGAAGGCCCCAAGCCTTACCTTTACATCATCGTGGCCACGGGTAACATCTACGAGGACGTGGTGCAAGCCCAGGCCGGTGCCCGTCAGGGTGCCGACATCATCGCCGTGATCCGCACCACAGGTCAGAGCCTCTTGGACTATGTGCCTTACGGTGCCACCACCGAGGGCTTCGGCGGCACCTTCGCCACACAGGAGAACTTCCGCGTCATGCGCAAGGCTTTGGACGAAGTGGGAGAGGAGGTGGGCCGTTACATCCGCCTCTGCAACTACTGCTCAGGGCTCTGCATGCCCGAAATCGCCATCATGGGCGCTTTCGAAGGCCTCGATGTCATGCTGAACGACGCCCTCTACGGCATCCTGTTCCGCGACATCAACATGCAGCGCACCCTCATCGACCAATACATGAGCCGTATCATCAACGGCTTCGCTGGTGTTATCATCAACACCGGTGAGGTCAACTACCTGACCACCACCAACGCTGTGGAAGCTGCACACACCGTGCTAGCCTCCGACCTCATCAACGAACAGCTGGCAAAGATTGCCGGTCTGCCTGAGGAGCAGATGGGCTTGGGACACGCCTTCGAGATGGATCCGATGCTGGAGAACGGCTTCCTCATGGAACTCGCCCAGGCACAGATGACCCGCGAGATTTTCCCCAACGCGCCGCTGAAATACATGCCTCCGACCAAGTTCATGACGGGCAACATCTTCCGAGGCCACATCCAGGATGCCCTCTTCAACATGATTGGCATCTGGACGCACCAAGGCCTGCAACTGCTAGGTATGCCCACCGAGGCCATCCACACGCCGTTCATGAGCGACCGTTACCTCTCCATCGAGAACGCCCGCTACATCTTCAACAACATGAAGGACATTGGCAATGAGATGGAGTTCAAGGAAGGTGGAATATGCCGCAACCGTGCCAAGGAAGTGCTTGACAATACCATCAAACTGCTTGAGGACATCGTTAAGGAAGGCCTGTTCACCGCCTTGGAAAAAGGCATCTTCGGCGATGTGAAACGCCCGAAGAACGGCGGCAAGGGCTTGGCTGGGGTGACTTTGAAAGATGAAAATTATTTGAATCCGTTTATTGGAATAATGAAGGGAAAGAGATGAATGCAAGAAGGGGCTTTTGCAGTTGGTTATTAGCCAACCTGTTGAAACCGAAAAAAGCTAACGGCTAATAGAAAAAAAGCCTCGCATTCAGCAAAGAGATATTAAACATAAAAAACGCGAAAAAATGAGCGAAGGATTATATTCAATGGAGGCCAAGGATTTCGACAAAACTCTAGACCTCACCAAGATAAAGCCCTATGGAGACACCATGAACGATGGCAAGGTGCAGATGAGTTTCACGCTGCCCGTACCTTGCGGTGCCGAGGCTGTTGAAGCCGCCAAACTGCTGATGAAAAAGATGGGATTGGAAAACCCGAGTGTTGTTTTCTACAAAGAACTGACTCCGGGTTTCACTTTCTTCAACTGCTACGGCAGTTGCACCCACACCGTTGACTATTCTACCATATACGTGCCTAAGGTGGAATCGACCACGATGGACATGTATGAGACCGATAAATTCATCAAGGAAAACATTGGGCGAAAGATTGTCATCGTCGGCGCTTCGACGGGTACCGATGCCCACACCGTGGGTATCGATGCCATCATGAACATGAAAGGCTATGCCGGCCACTACGGACTGGAGCGCTACGAGATGATTGACGCCTACAACCTCGGTTCGCAAGTGCCTAACGAAGAGTTCATCGCAAAGGGCATTGAACTCCATGCCGATGTGTTGCTGGTTTCGCAGACTGTTACCCAGAAGGATGTCCACATCCAGAACATGACCAATTTCATCGAGTTGATGGAGGCTGAAAGTCTGCGCGACAAGATGATTTGCTGTTGCGGCGGAGCCCGTGTCACCCACGAACTGGCCAAGGAACTTGGTTTCGATGCCGGCTTCGGCATGAACACCTACGCCGACGATGTCGCCTCCTTTGTCGTTCAAGAGATGGTGAAGCGAGGGATGAAATAATGAAGGCCTTTCGATATGTTCAAAAGTCTTTCCTTTATCATAAGTTATGCCGCGCTCCCCGAGCATGGTCGAAGGAATATCAGCTTACTGAACCACTAAACACATCAAAATTTCAACGTAATTAATTCAACGATAAACAATTAATCATTCAGCTATGGACAAAAATGAAATGAGAGAAGTGATTGCCAAACGTGCCGCCAAAGAACTGCACGATGGCGATGTTGTCAATCTTGGTATTGGCATCCCGACTTTGATTCCGAACTACCTGCCCGAAGGCGTGACTGTAACCCTTCAGACCGAGAACGGCGCTATGGGTATGGGCCCAACTCCCGAGGAAGGCAACGAAGACAAGAACCTGATCAACGCTGGTGGCGGCGCCATCACGCTACTGCCTGGTGCCTGTACCTTTGATTCAGCCACTTCGTTTGCCATTATCCGTGGTGGACATGTCAACGTGTCGTTCCTTGGTGCATTGCAAGTCGATGAGAAGGGCAATCTGGCCAACTGGATCATCCCGGGCAAGATGGCTCCCGGAATGGGCGGCGCAATGGATCTCGTGGTTGGCGCAAAACGTGTCATCCTCACCATGGAACACACACAGAAGGGCGCTCACAAAATCCTGAAGGAGTGCACATTGCCCCTGACCGCAGCCGGACAGGTGAACATGATCATCACCGAGATGGGTGTCATGAACATCACCCCCGAAGGCATCGTCCTGAAAGAAATCCATCCTGAGTTCACCGTCGAACAGGTGCAAGATGCTACCGGGGCCAAACTCATCATCGCTCCCGACCTGAAACCCATGGACATCTAATCCTTGCGGCATGGAATACAACTTCTTGAAGATTGAACAGCAGGACCAAATCACCATCATGAAAGTGTCGGTGCCGAAGTCGCTGAATGCGCTCAACTCCACTGTCCTGATGGAAATCGACGACTTCGTGAGTCACCTCGACACAACGAAGACACGTGTCCTTATCATCACGGGCGACGGCGAAAAAGCTTTCGTTGCGGGTGCCGACATCTCTGAAATGGTCAACCTTTTTGAGAAGGATGGATATGAGTTCAGCAAGTTAGGTGCTATCGCGTTCCGAAAGATCGAGACCTTGCCGATACCCGTCATCGCTGCCGTCAACGGCTTCTGCCTCGGCGGTGGCTGCGAGTTGGCCATGGCTTGCGACTTCCGTTATGCCTCCTCGAAGGCCAAGTTCGGACAGCCCGAGGTGGGTTTGGGCATCACCCCCGGCTTCTCAGGCACCTACCGTTTGGCCAAACTCGTTGGACAAGGCTACGCCAAGGAGATGATCTATACGGGCAAGGCCATCCGTGCCGACGAAGCCCTGCGAATCGGCTTGGTGAACGCCGTCTGCGAGCCGGAGGAACTGATGGACAAGGTGATGGAGACCGCCCAAAAGATCGTCGCCAACGCGCCTTTGGCCATCCAATACGCCAAGCAGTGCATCAACGAGAGCTACGACCTTTGTGCCGCGGACGCCATCGAGCTGGAGAACACTGCCTTTGGCAACTGCTTCGCCACCGAGGACCAAAAGGAAGGCATGACCGCTTTTTTGGAGAAACGACCTGCTAAATTTGTAGGAAAATGATGTGATCAGCCATCAGCATTCAGCTTTAGCTTGGTTTCTCCAATGCAGAGAGCTGAATGCTGGAGGGCCGACAAGTAGGGATATTTTTAAAATTACAGTTAATGGGAAGAAACAGCATAACGATTAAACCATGTCACTTTGTAAGCGACAAAACTCCTTTTTTTCATTCTCGCTCTTGCTTCGTGCAACAAGTCGGGCAGCTACCTCATCCTTGCGAACGATGAAAAGTGTTGCAGGGGACCCGCCTCTTTGCCGAAGTCGTAATAGATAATGACCCTAAATGACCATGGATCTTTAATATGAAGAAAATAACTTTCATAATAGTTGCATTGCTTTATTCCTTGTGCCTTCCGGCACAAATGCTAATCATTCCGGATGTCCATGGACGTTCGTTCTGGAAGGAAGCTGTCATAGAGCACCCCGACTTGCCAATAGTATTTCTTGGTGATTATCTTGACCCTTATGCTCATGAGAATATCACACCGGAAGAAGCTTTGGCCAATTTCGAAGAAATAATAGCTTTCAAGCAGGCAAATATGGACAGGGTGACATTGCTGGTTGGCAATCATGAGATTCATTACTTCGATACTGCCTATGCTTTCAGCAGAAAAGACACGCTCCATGCTGAATATATTCACCGGCTATTTGTTGAAAAACTCCCTCTGTTTTCTATTGCGACCGAAGCATCAATGAATGGAAAGACCTTTCTTTTTACCCATGCCGGCATCGTAGAGTCTTGGTGGAAAAAGTATTTCCATGACACGGCAACCGATGCAGCATCTATTTGTAAGGCTTTGAATGACAGTATGGAAAACCTGGAAACATTTAGTGCTTTTATTGATGATGTTTTGATGGATGTTTCCAAAAAGCGCGGAGGTGAAGCGGATGCCGGTTCGTGTATTTGGGCCGATGTGGACGAACAGAGTAATAATAGGTCTGGTTTTCTTAAAGGCATATATCAAGTCTTTGGACATACGCAGTTGAAAAACGAAGCTGTCATAACGAAGAATTTTGCAGACCTTGATTGCCGTAAGGCTTTTTTGATCCAGACAAATGGGAAAATACGAAAGTCAATAATTAATTCTTATAATCATTAAAACTTAAATCATTAAATCTAACCATCATGAAAATCTGTGTTATCGGAACCGGAACCATGGCCAAAGGTATCGTAAAGGCGTTTGCCGTCAAGATGCCTGTCGTCATGAAGAGCCGTACCCAAGCCAGCCTCGATAAGGCGATGGCTTCCATTTCAAAAGGTTACGGTAAGCTGGTGGAAAAGGGTAAGATGACCCAAGAAGCTGTCGATGCCCTGCTGAAGAACATCACCACCACTACCGACTATGCTACCTTCGCCGATGCCGACCTCGTCATCGAAGCCGCTGTTGAAGAGATGCAGCTGAAGAAAGAGGTCTTCATGGAACTCGACAAGATTTGCAAGCCTGCAACCATCTTCGCCACCAACTCGTCATCGCTGTCGATTACCGAAATCGCTGCCTGCACGAGCCGTCCCGCCCAGTTGATCGGCTGCCACTTCTTCAACCCCGCCGACCGCATGGCTCTGGTTGAAGTCATCAAAGGGCAGCTGACTTCTGAAGAAACCGCCAAGTGCATTGTGGATCTCACCACTGAAATCGGCAAGACCCCAGTACCAGTGAACGAAGCGCCTGGTTTTGTGGTCAACCGCATCCTTATTCCTATGATCAATGAGGCCGTGGGTATCTTGGCAGACGGCATCGCCACTGCAGAAGACATCGACAAGTGCATGATGCTCGGCGCCAACCATCCGATGGGACCTCTCGCATTGGCCGACCTGATCGGCAACGATGTCAACTTGGCCATCATGGAAGTATTGTACAAAGAGTTCGGCGACCCGAAGTACCGTCCTCATCCCTTGCTGAGGAAGATGGTGCGTGCCGGTCTGCTCGGACGTAAAACAGGAGAAGGTTTTTATAAGTATTAATCAGTTATCAGTTGTTCAGTTAGTCAGTTGTTCAGTTATGAATTGAAGGGCTGGACGGACTGCAAGCTGAACAACTGAACAACTACAAACTACAAACTGAA
>JBGYWU010000094.1:0-21270 GCA_041842265.1 Candidatus Limimorpha sp.
CCTTGCCAAGATCACGGGCCATGTTCATGCCCTTGTAGTGGTAGTCCAACTTGTTGGCGCCAGCCACGAAAGAGTTCAAAGTCTTCAGCGACTCATCATAAACTACTGTGATACCTTCCGGCAAACCCTTGGGTCCAATGAAACCTGCGCAAATGCCCATGCTGTCGGTAACAGTGGCGGCATGCACTTCAGCGCCGATGAGGTTGCGAAGTTTGGTTTCGTTCACCTCAAGGTCGCCACGCAAGAAGACAATAACCAAGGAGTCATCCATATTACGCTGATAGAGCACGGCCTTGCACGACTGCAATGGCGAAGCGTGCAGGAAGTTGCACACTTCTTCTATGGTCTTTTGGTCGGGGGTGAAAACCTCTTCCAACGGCTCGATGGGGTATTCCTCGTTGTGCACGATGCAGTCAGCGGCTTCGCTATTGGAGCGATAGCCACATTCGGGACAGATGACGATGGTGTCCTCGCCGATGTCAGTGAGGAGCATGAACTCATGAGAGACACGTCCACCCATCATGCCCGAGTCGGATTTGACGGCCACCACTTGCGGTACGCCGCAACGGGCGAAGATGCGGTCGTAAGCATGGTAAGCCACGGCATAATACTGCTCCAAGTCCTCCTGTGAAGTATGAAAGCTGTAGGCATCCTTCATCGTGAACTCGCGGGTACGAATCAAGCCGCCACGCGAACGGGGCTCATCGCGGAACTTGGTCTGGATCTGATAAATCATGAAAGGATACTGCGTGTAGCTCTTTGCGGCATCGCGGGCCAACTGCACAGCAGCTTCCTCGTGGGTCATGCCCAACACCATGTCGATACCATTACGATCCTTGAAGCGAAGCAACTCCGAGCCGATGCTGTTGAAACGTCCCGATTCCTGCCACAGCGTGCCTGGCATGACAACGGGGAACATGACTTCCTGCCCATCAATGCGGTCCATCTCTTCACGGATGATGTTCTCTATTTTCTTCGCGATGCGTTTGGCAGGCATAAAGAAGGAAAACAGGCCGGTGCCCACCGACTTGATGTAGCCGCCGCGCACCATCAGCGCCTGACTGTCAAACACGCAGTCGGCGGGTGCCTTCTTGAAACGTTCACCCAATAATGTTGCAACTTTCATATCTGATTTTCTTTTGTTTGTTCTCAATTGAGGCCACAAAGGTACAAATTATTTCGACAGTCCCGCCACATATCCTCAAGCGGCAAGCCTTTTAGTTTGATGGTACAACAGCAGTGTTTTGCGATGAGGTCTTTCGCTCTTTCCTGTATTGTTATCACGTCGACATGTTTGGTTTGCAAGCACCTTCTTGCTTACTAATCCAAGGTTGTCTATCCCGATGGTATTTCGGTATTCAGGGATGAAACGAAACCCATTTTACAATAGTAATAGTAGGGAAAAAAACAAGGGCGACCTTCAGAGGACGTCCTTGTTATTGAAAGTATTCCATTGTCACCTCCCTGAAGTGCGCGTCATCCACCAAACAGGAGTCTGCCTCGTGTCGCCCATGCTCATCGTGGCAGTTTGGATGGTGTAGTTGTCGTGGTTGTATTCGATTTCGGTCTGCGGATATTCCATGCGGAACGAGGTCAGTTGGGCACGGTTGGTGGTAGTGGGCGTGTCCCAAGTGCGGCGTGCCAAGGCCCAGGCTTCCCAAGGCTGGCGGAAGAGGTTGATCCAACGCTGCTGGTAGATGAGCTTCAGATAGGCGTCGTTGGAATTGTCGAACTCGGGGTTCATATACACGGCGTAGTTCATCACGTTGGAAGCCATCTTTTGGCCCAAAGCCCAGATGTCGAGATTGGCGATGTAATCGGTGTATTGGGGATAGAAAAAGGTCCAACGGCTGGTGTTTTGTGGAATATGAGCCCAGAAGAGGCACGACTGGTAGATGCCCTGATACAGCATTTGGTCGAGTTCCATGCCCGACAAAGAGATACCGCCGATACCACGTGCTCCTATTTCGGCCTTCATGAAGAGCACGTCGGCGTAAGTGAGGAGGATCTGAGGCACATATTTCTCATCACGGGTGAGATAATAGTTGAAAGGAGAGAAGAGGCAGGAAGGGCCCTTGAAGGTATAGTTGGCATCGCGGCTTTGTGCATAGGGCGACCCACCTTCGGTAGGCGTTTCAGCCGTGCGGATCTGCGGATAGGGTCTCCATGCGCCATCAGGGAAGCTGTCGGTCTTGTGGCTTGTGTCGAAGAAGAGGAATGTGCGGTAGTCGAATATGCCGTTGCCATCCATGTCGTTGGTCGAAGAAAGCACACTCCACACTGTTTCACCCATCCTTAGGTTCTTATGCTCGCGAAAAGCCCAATTCATGTCCCAACTCGTACCCAAAACACTGGGCCACAAGGCAATGCCGCCACCCGTGGCCACACCGCCCGAGGTGCTCATGATTGTGTAGATGAAGTTGTAGGCACCTACCAAGACGGGAGTGGCAAACTCGGGGTCTTTGTCGTACATGCGCAAACCGTGGCGCAAGATGAGACCGTTGGCAAACTCCGACCACTGTGTGTAGTTGTTGTTCAGCAACACATCGTAGGGCAGTTTGTAGAACTCGTTACCTAATGCCGTGGCGATGGTGTCTTTTTTCATCACATCGCGGGCCCAAACCAACTCATTGAGCAGGCTCTTATAAATGTTTTCCTGCTTGTCCCATTTTGGCTTCATATACTGAGGATTGTCGGCACCTTGCCAGATGCGACCCGCCTCGGAATAAGGAATATCACCAAAGATGTCGCTCACTTTGAAAGTCTTGTAAGCCTTCACTATGGTGAGTTGGGCACGCACCTTGTCGCAGATTTGATTGTCGTCTTGCTCGGTGCAGTAGTCGTCCAAGCGGCTTTCTATCTCGCGCATGTTGGAAAGTGCGCTGTAGTAGTTGGACCAAACGGCAGAGGTTCCTATTTGCGAGTTGCCCCAAGCATCGGAGATCAGGGCACCGAGTTCGGCCTCCGGATAGAAAATCTCATTTTGTAGGTAGAAGATTTCATTTCCAGGTTGCTGCAAACTGCTGATGATGCCGTTGAACAAGGCTTCCACCGTGGTGCCTGTCGGCGAGAACGGGTCTTGGTTCATCTCTTCGAAGTGTTTGGTGCATGAGGTGAACGCCAATGTAGCTGCGCAAATTATGAAAAGGTAATTTTTCATGATGACTCGAATTAAAGGTTGACTTTCAGTGAAAACATGAACGAGCGCGTGCCCGGATAGGAAGCGTACTCAAGGCCTTGGGCATTGCCGGAACCTTGGGTGCCTTCTGGATTGATATTGTCCGGGAGGGTCTTGTAGAAGTAGAACAAATCCCGACCCACAAGTGATATGGAAGCCTGCTTGAAGAGGTTTTGCTTGTCTAACCACTTACGCGGAAAGTCATAGGTAAGCGCGAGCTCGCGCATTTTGACCCAAGTATTGTTGACAATGCCAGGGGTGGTGAGGTACGGGCCCCATCCACCGAAGTTGGGCATGTACTTGTAGAGGTAATGCACCACATTCTCGTTCTCGTGGGCTTCGCCTGTCTCGGTGTTGATGCAGTAACCGGGAAGGATGACACCGTAGTTGCTGACAACGGTGCCTTCAGCGTTGGGGTATGGCAAGCCATTGCCGTCACGCTCATAAAGGGTTTCGAGGCTCTGTCCGGTCTGCATGGCAACCACGTAGGAACCACAGTAGATTTGCCCGCCCAACTTGGCATCAATCAAGGCATAGAGCGACCAGTTTTTGTAGGAGGCTCTCAGATTGATACCTCCCGTCACCAATGGAGCGCAGTTGCCCACAGGCACGCGGCTTTCGGTCTTCAAGTAGGTGGTTCCGGTCTCGTTGAGCAAGGGCATGGGATTGCCGTTGGCATCGTAGAATGGGCCTACAACCGTGCCGTCGTTTGTAGTATATTCATAAACGTAGTCCCATCCATAGATGGTGCCGTACTCCTCACCTTCCTCCACCGCGATGGCAGGACCGTTGGAGCCCCAAATCTCGGAGAGGAGATACATGTTGGAACCGGCCAGGTCAACGATACGGTTCTTGTTGCGGGCCAAATTCAAGCCCACTTGCACGCCATAGTCCTTACCTTGGGCGATGTCGTATGTCATGATGGCCTCGATACCCTTGTTGGTAACCACGCCTGTGTTAATGGTAACGTAGTTAGAACCCGATGAAGGCGCCAAGGGTGAGGACAGAATTTGGTCCCAGCTGAAGATGTCGTAATAGGTGAAGTCCATGTTGAAGCGGGCACCCAGTCCGAGGTCGAATCCAAGTTCATAGCTGCGCTGGCGTTGAGGTTTCAGTTCCAAAGGAGGAACGGTGGTGGGTAGGCTGGCCGAAAGCTGATGCCCAAAAGAGCCCGTATTGTAGGTATAAGTCAGCTGATAGGGATCGGTGTCGCTGGCGGTTCTGGCCCATGATCCTCTCAGCTTCAGATAGTTGATCGGACCCCAATTCCAATTCTTGAATGCGGAGGTCGGCACAAAACTCAAAGTGGTCGAAGGGTAAAAATAGGAGTTGTTTGAGATGGGCAAAGTCGACGACCAGTCGTTGCGACCCGTTACATCAAGGAAGATCCAATCGCTGTAACTCAGGTTGAAAAAGGCATAGAGCGAGTTGACCTGCTTCTCCCATTTCGACTCACCAAAGTCACGCTCGGAGGCATTAGAGTAGTTGTAGATTGTATAAAGATTGGCATAAGCCCATGTACCCGAGGTGCCGTTGATTCCATCACGATAACCATAATACTGCTCGCCACCGGCCGAGAGTCGCACATTGAACTTCGATCCAAAGATGTTGTCTTTGTAGGCAGTGAGCAGGAAGTCCATGTCGCGGGTGAGAGACGACGACTTGCTCTTTGAGTAATATCCGCCCGCCATGCCGTCAATGGTGGTGGGCTTGTGCTTGGTAGTGTAGTTGTCGTTGGTCCAGTCGAGGGCCACTTTGGCACTCGCACTCAGCCAAGGTGTGATGTCGTACATCAGGCGGATGGAGCCATACATCTTGTCGCGGTCGAGGGTTGTGTTGTTGTTGTAGAACGACCAGAAAGTGCTGCTGTAGATGTAGTTGTATGGATAACCATCAAACTGGTTCATGGTGCCGTCTTCGTTTTCGTAGGTCGTACTCTCAATGCCTTGCCAGCTGCGGGGCCAGCTGTAGAGCAAACCTTTGTTGAAATTGCTGTACGACTCACCGATTTCGGGCGAATTGAGACGGAAATAATCCAAATAGTTGAAGGCCACATCGACTTTGATTTTCTCGGACACATTGATTAATGTACCCACATTGACGGTGGTCTGACGCAGGTTGCAGTTATCGATGATGGCATCGGTTCGCGAGTCGGTGAACGACACACGGATACTGCCAAAGTCGCCGGCATTTTGGAGGGCGATATTGTGGTTCATCGTGTGGCCGTTCTTGTAAAGCATCTTCAAGTTGTCGGGTTGTGGTGAATACTGACGGATGGAGCCGTCCCACCATTGTACGCTCTCACCGTTCATTTCGGGGCCCCAGCTCACGGCACCGCCATAGTATCCGAAGGTGGTGTTGGTGGGCTCGCCCGCCGGACCGTTGTCGACACTATAGATACCGGGATATTCATATACCTGATTGCCTTCTTCGTCAAAAAGTCCCTCAATGGGTGTCAAGCTAGGCGTATTGAAGGTGATGGGGCCGCCGGCACCGTATTTGTTCTGCACCGAGCGGTAGAGATAAGGTGTCGTAACCCTGAAGCCTGCCGAGTAGGTGATGCCAAGGCCGCGCTGTTTCGAGCCTTTCTTGGTTGTGATGAGCACCACGCCGTTGCCGCCACGCGAGCCGTAAAGTGCTGCCGCCGTGGGGCCTTTCAAGATGTCGAGGCTCTCTATGTCTTCTTGGTTGATGTTGTTGAGGGCAGTACCCCAGTCGCGGCCACCACTCCAGTCGGTAACGCCACCTTCATTCGACATCGGGACACCATCGACCACGATAAGGGGTTGGTTGTCGCCGAAGATACTGTTGTTGCCGCGAATGGTGATGCGCGATGAGCCTCCATCAACACCATTGGGATTGATGATTTGCACCCCCGCCGAGCGACCGCTCAAGGCACTGATGACACTGCCCGAGCCCGACTTGGCGATCAGCTCACCTCCGATTTCCTCTGTGGCATAACCCAGTTCTCGTTTCTGCCGCTTGATGCCGAGTGCTGTAACCACCACATCATCAAGGGTTTGAGAATCCACCTCAAGTGTAACATTGATTTTGTTCCTGCCTTTTACGGCAATTTCCTTGCTTTTGTAGCCTACAAAGCTGAACACCAACACGCTTTGGCTGTCGGCATTCAAGGAATAGTTGCCGTCTTTGTCGGTCACAGTGCCGACAGTAGAGCCTTTCACTTGTATCGTAACACCAGGAAGGCCATAGCCGTCATCGCTCGAAACGACATTGCCCGTTACCGTCAGACTTTGCGCAGCGGCGGAAAACGGGGAAATCACGGCCAACAAAATAAGGAAAAGTAGCGTTTTTTTATCCATAAACATACTTTATTTTTATCACAAATCGGTTGTCAAGCGTCCATTCTTTGTGGTTGTTAGTATAACTCACAGTAAGTAAATGTTTTTCAATTCATTTTTTTTTAATGACAACTATTATGAAAACAATATCAAAAACATCTTGTTTTTCAGCATATTACAACTCAATCAGTACACCTTTCTGGAGTTTTTATGACCGATTTTGGGCAATAACTTTAGGACAAAAATAGAGATAATTTTTACTTGTTGTGCAATTTTTATCAATAACCGTTAATTTTGCACTCCGTTAGCAACGCCCTCAAACAAAATAGAGTTATGTCAGAACCAATTGAATACACAGTAGAGCCATTACTTTCGGAAATAACCGAAAAAGAAACAGATCAGAAATGCCCAAATTGCGGGGCCACAGTCGTTTTCGAACCCTCGAAAGGCTGCTTGCATTGCGACTACTGCGGCTACACTTGCGAGCTACCCCAAGCCGATGCCGAAAACAATATTTGCGAGATGGACTTTGAGGCTGCCCTGCACACCGGAAGTTTCAACTGGGGCGAGCAAAAAAAAGAGGTGCAATGCAAGCAATGCGGTGCCGTATCCGTTTACGATGCCCTCGAAACCGCGGCAATATGTCCTTTCTGCGGCTCCACCAGTGTGATGCCTGCCGCCACCGAAAACACCATCGCACCCGGCGCGGTTTGTCCTTTCACAATCACCAAAGACCAAGCTGGCGAACGCTTTACCAAATGGCTCAAAGGAAAGCTGTTTGCGCCAAAAAAAGCCAAGAAGAATGCCCGTCCAGAGGCTTTCCAAGGCATTTATCTCCCCTATTGGACCTACAACACATTTACCACATCCAGTTTCACCGGCCGAGCCGGCTACGACAGAACCGAAATAGACGATGAAGGCAACAGGCGTACCGTAACCGATTGGAAACATGTCAGTGGTGTGTATCAGTCATCCTTTGACAATGTAACTGTCATGGCTTCAAAACGTCAGGCCGACTCCGGGGTGAGACACTGCGAACCTTTTGATTTTTCCAAACTTATGCCCTATTCGCCCAAAGTGATAGCCGGCTTCGTAGCCGAACGCTATTCCATTGGTCTGCAAGAAGGTTGGGAATCGGCACAAAAGGAAATACAATCGCAACTGAGCTCCGACATTTCTTCCTACATCCGCACGCATTGGCACTCCGACCGTGTTAGCTCGGTCAGATTCTCGACACACTACACCAACATCACCTACAAATACCTGCTCGTCCCAACATGGATTTCTTCATTCAGATACAAAAACAAGGTGTATCAGTTCGCGGTGAACGGCCAAACGGGCAAGGTGGGCGGCAAAGCTCCCGTCTCGGCTTGGAGGGTGCTCATCGCCATTGCCATCGGCATCGGTGTCATCGCCGGATTGGTCTATCTGTCTTAACACTATTCCAAAAGGTTCTCAAGGTCTTTCATGGCCTTGCGGACTGGTAGGCCCCGGTGCAACACCTCGTAGGCTTTCTCGGCAATGGGAAGCTGTCGGCGTTGCTCCTCGGACAGGAAAGGCAGCATAGCCGAGGAATAATAACCCTCAGCCACCATGGTCATCTCGTTGAGCGCGGTCTTCACGGTGTTGCCCCGACCTATCAACACGCCCAACTGACGGTTGCGGCTGTGGCTCGAATAGCACGACACCAACAAGTCACCAAAAAAGTTGGACGGGTTGAACTTGGTGAGATCGTTGACACTTTGCGGATCCAGCAGAAAATACATTTCCTTGATGCAGTTCGACACCAAGACGGCGATGAAGTTGTCGCCATAGCCCAATCCCACCGCCATGCCCACCGTTACGGCATAAATGTTTTTCAACACGGAGGAATGTTCCAGATAATGCATGTCGCGCAGATAATTCACCTTGATGTATGGTGTCTTCAGCTTTTCGCCCACAGCGCGTGCATTACCCACATTGGAGCAGGCAAAAGCCATATAGGTGAGCCTTCCGTTTCCCACCTCCTCGGCATGGGTTGGGCCGCTGATACAGCAGAGTTGCGTGTCAGACAGGCCATAATACTGCTTCAGATAATCCGTAACAAACTGATTCTCACTCGGAATGATGCCTTTGATGGCCGAAACCACCATCTTTTCACTCAAGGAGACCTTGAGATTGGAGAGATAAGACTTCAGATAAGTCGCTGGGGTTACCAAAAAAATGATGTCGGCGCTGTTGACAGTTTCGTTCAAATCATCAATGAGGAGGATTCGGCTCATGTCGAACTCGATGTCGGGAAGATAGCGGCAATTGCGCCCTTCGATGCGCAACGAGTCAAGCACTTCTTGGTTGCGGATGTACCAACAAACCGAAGGCTCATTCATAATCAACGTTTTGGTGATGGCCGTAGCCCAGCTGCCATGTCCGATGACGGCACAACGGGATGTCTTATTTATCAGGATGCCCATATCTTTCTATCTTAATAAGTAATATGTACAGAGATAGGGTTATTGTTTATGCACCAAAACAGGTTTAAGAAACTCCTTGTCGATTTTGGTGAAAATTTGCTTTTCCTGTTGCCCAATAGTCTCCAATAGTTCCGCCATTTCCTTTAAGGTGATGTTGTCGCTTTTCATATAGCGGCGGCAATCCAAGGAAAACCGGCGCCAAGTGTCGGCATTGGTGCTCATCAACTCGGCGCAATCGGCCAACACCTCGTTTCCGAACAGCTCGGCGGCTTCCTTAAGAAAGTCGGCATACATGTAGCGATGGCCTGCACCGCCCGTGCCTGTGGTCTCAATCAGCCTATAAATCCACAGCATAATGAAGCCTATCAGTTTTTCGGAGAACCACCATTTCCATCTCTTTAAGCTCCCCGCAAAATAATGCAGTCCTGTCCATCCATAGAAACGGATCGGCACTCTCAGCATTCTTCGGCATGTCTCTTCAAGCCCTTGAATCACAGCTGGTTTTAAATCCATGTTTTTTCCAAAATCTGCCGGTAGGGGATCGATATAAAACATCTTTCCGCGAGGTGCTGCCATTCCTGAAGTAAAACGGCTTTTGCGCATGATGCCCTCTTCCAGAAAAACATAGTCGTCGGTGGTCAGGCGGGTATCGGTATCGGCGATGGTATAGGTGGTGCCTTCCTTGCCGATAACGGTGAACACATGGCCGTTGAAGTTAGACTCGTTGACAACGGGAGAGAAATAATGGAGGTTGGCCACGTTGACCACCATGCCTACCGGAATCTGCTTTTCGACCAGCTCGTCCAAAGCCGCCATCGACCGGTCCACACGGTAACCATACTCAAAGCCGTGGAAGCCTATGTTCATCCTTTCGCAAAAGTTCTTGGCAATCAGACCCGGACGAATGCGAAACATGGGCAATTTGACACCGCGCATTCTCAAAAAAGGCGAATACACAAAATTGAATCCCGAGCCCAAACCGAAAGCCATAGTCTCGCTCATACCCTCATAGCCGTAGTATTTCAACATGTTCAAAATCGTGCCTGTTTCACAGTGCCTATTTCGCTGATTCGGATAATTCTCTATGACCATCGCTCTGATTGTGTTTCGGATATTTAGCGTGCAAAAATACGACTTTTTCCTATTATTGTTCCAACCGTTGGCTTTTTCCAATGAAACACGTCCTTTTCTATCCTTCTAAGAAGTTTTTGTATCTTTGCCGCCCGTTTTCGACTTAACCCCATGTCCTCAAATACAATTGGTACCTCCTCAGGCTTGTATGAGATTTTCGTCCAGGTGGCAAATGCGTATTCCAAAAAGACCGCTTTGAGTTATTTTGGCATGAATCTGACTTTTGGCCAGTTGAAAGACAGAATTGACACTACCGCCTTGGCTTTCAAAAAACATGGAGTGGGGCGCGGCGACATCATCAGCGTCTCGCTGCCCACGATGCCCGAATCGTTGATGTGTTTCTATGCACTGAACAGGATTGGCGCCATCCCTTGTATGATTGACGTCAGATACACACCCGAAGGGTTTTGCAGTATTATTGACAGAACACACTCGAAGATGCTTTTCATCATGGGACACTATTGCATCAAGTTGGCCGAGGCTGAAGACCACCTCCATGTGGAAAAGGTTGTTGTGTGCTCGGGTGCCGATTCCATACCAGGCATCTCCAAATGGTACGCTTTGGGAGAATGGTTCAACGGGCGCAGAAAGATATTTCGCAAGCACAAGAAATTCTGCCATTGGAACGACTTCTTCAAGGCGGCACACGGGAAAGACGAAGCCGAGCCCTACCGCTGGATTCCCGATGAAATGGCCGCCCTGTTTCAAACCAGTGGTACGACGGGTACCGTCAAAAGCGTGATGTTGTCCACGGAAAACATCCTGCACTCCGTCTTCCCCGACCCGCCCGTACTCAACGACAGCTCAAGCGATGATACTGCCCTGTGCTTCTTTCCTATCTTCGCCTTTTATGGGGCCAACACGCTCATCCTCGCGCTATGCCAAGGCATGCGTGCCGTCGTCATCCCCATCGCATCGCGTAAAGATTTTTTCAAGATCCTAGTCAAACACAAGCCTCAGCACGTCTTTACGGTGCCTTCATATTGGGAATTCATCGCCAAGGGAAAAAACAACAAGGAAGACCTTTCCTACATCAAGTCCATCGACATTGCCGGCGACGTGCTGAACGCATCGTTCGAGAAAAGTATCAATGACTTCCTGCACGAACGCAACTGCCGCTACGATGTAACAAAGGCCTACGGCATGACCGAGACAGCAGGATTCATCTCTTTCACACCACAAGGCAGTTCCGAGCAATACAAGCTGGGCTTCTCGGGTCAACCTGTCTCCGTGTATGAAGTGAAAACTTTCGACGATGAAATCTGCATCCGTTCGAAGATGCGAATGCTGGGCTACTACCAAAACGAAAAAGCTACCCGACAACTCATCCGAACCCACCCCGATGGCAGCCAATGGCTTCACACCGGCGACATAGGCTATGTGGACGAAAACAACAATATCTTTGTGATTGGCCGCAAAAAGCGCATGATTGTCCGCCACGATGGCTCCAAGGTCTTTTCCGTGGAAATTGAGGACCGCATAACGCAACACCCGATTGTGGCGGCTTGTGCCGTCGTACCCATGCAAGACCCCGACCATTCTGAAAGCAAGCTGCCCAAGGCGTTTGTGGTACTGAAAGACCCCAGCCAAAAGACAGCCGCTTCCATCGAAAAACTGTTGGCTTATTGCAAAACGAATCTCCCCGAGCATCTTATGCCGGCGGGCATCACTTTCATCGATACTTTGCCTGTCAACACCAACGGGAAGGTCGATTACAAGCTGTTGATTAAAGATTGACACTAAAGGTCATGCCAACGCTGAATTTGGCTTGTTCTGGCATGGCATGGCAGCGCATGACAGAGGGCAAAAGACGGTAGGAAACGGTCGTGTTTCGGCCATTCTGATTATAGCCGTTTGCGACTCTGTTGATTTTTCCAGCACCTACTCCACGAAGAATATATCCTGTAGGAATCATCGCGTTTCCCGCAACGAAAGACCAAGTACCAGCCATTAACAGTACCATTCCCACGCCTCCCACATGTTCGGATCCTCCATTCGCCAACAATTCCAATCCAAGAACTCCCGTTCCCAATCCGACTCCAAAAGCAGCCCATCCACCATTTTTCAGCCCTTCTCCGATTCTGTAAAGTTTTTGGCCGTTGCAGTATGAACCATAAACCTCTTCGCCAAGAAGTTGCACCAAATCGGCTTTAGGTATGACTACACTCTCAGAATCTTTAAGAAAACACAAATCTGATTTCTCGCGCACCATCTCGCCTTGTCCGGCAACAGTGCCGTCTTCCTGTGCCGTGGCTACCAAACCCGCAACCATGAGCACCAATAAAAATAACAACTTCTTCATGATGAATAATTTATAGAGTTAATACTTTGGCTTCACTTCCACCGGATTGGCATAAATCCCCAAGAAAATCTCCGTCAGTTCTTCACGGTTCGTTTCAGGATACTCGTCCATCCAGTCCATGTATTTGACAAACGCGGTTTTCTGCTCTTTAGTATAATGCCCTGCGAAAGTGTTGAAACCGCTCCTCAAATCGTGGGCGATGTAATTATTGGGCATGAGATAATAACTGGAGTTGATGCGGCTGTCCATCAGTTCGGCCACACGCTTGTAGAATTCGCCAGAGGAGCAGTCGTTCAAGGCTTTCAAATCGTCTTCGGTAACCATTGGGCAGATATGGAAGTGTACATGCCCTTTGGGTTGCGTGATTCCCGTCAGGATGCTGTTGAGGTCTTCGTTGGGCTGTTTTTCGTAGTAGCCGTTCTTGCGGGTCAGATACAGTTCAAGGGTTTTCAGTTTGTCGCACGGCTCCCATTCATACGACACCGCCACGGGGGCAATGTTGAGCTCGGCAAGCGAAGCTACGCGGTTGTCGTGTCGGCTCATGCCAAACATTTTGATGATAGCGGGATCGGTGGTGTCGATACCGTTTTTGGTGCGTCCATTGCGTTGGGCGATCCACACCGATTCTTTCTCTTCGGTGATGACATAGCGTATGTATTCCGACATGTGCAGCAGGCTGTTGTAGAACCCCATCTTGCTGCCGCCGCGCTCAGTGCGGAACATCTTGTTGGCCTTGCCGAAATCAACAACAAAAGGATGCAACATGAGATTGCTGCCGAAGGTAATATGGCAGGTTTTCTGCCCAGCCTCGTTTAGGATATACTGCAGAAACATGGCATCAAGCACAATGTCGCGGTGGTTGGAGACGAAAAGATAGGGCTTCTTCTCGCCGATGTTCTCCAATCCCGACCGGTCAAAGCGTGTGGTGGTCTTTCTAAACAAGGTCTCTATCACCTCTAGCAGCAGTCCCAGTTGGAATTCTTCTGAGGTCTTGATACTTCTGATGCGGTTTCGGAGCAACTCCACGGGCATACCGGGCATGAGATAGTCAACGATGGCTGGGATAACCTCGCTATCGGCCATGCGCTGCATCGCAGCGGGAATCTCGTCCTCGTTGAAGGGTCGGATATCGTCGAAATCCTTCATTACTTTTTCCTTAAATCGATGAATTTGATGGGTTTGCGGCTTTTTGCGGGATAGTTGACCCGTTTGATTTCCTCGATAGAATGAATCTCAATGGCAGGGGCCACACGGATGCGCGAACGGAAACTGTCTTTCAGCACCTTGACGACATCAAAGTCGGGTTGGTACTTCAGGCCTATCTTCACCACTACGTCGTCGGTGCCGGCCTCGCTTTGGCGCACTTCGATGACATAGTTTTCCACATAATCCGTGTTGTCCAAAACATCGTTGATTACAGGCGGATAGAGTGTCGTGCCTTTCAGCTTGATCATATTGTTCTTGCGACCCACGAGCGGGGTGAGGCGGTAGGAATTGCGGCCACACTTGCATTGGTCGATGATCTTGGCGGCAATGTCGCCCGTACGGAACCTCAGCAGCGGCATGGCCTCCACGCCAAGGGTGGTAACCACGATTTCGCCCAGCCGGCCGTCGGAGACGGGCAAACCGTCTTCGCCGATGATTTCCACGATAATCAATTCGGGGTGCACATGACCGCCAAGGCCAAATTCGCATTCCGAGAAGGTGGCGCACATTTCCGTTGAGGAATAGGTAGCAAAGAGCTGCACATCCCATTTCTCCTTGATTTTCTTGCCCAGCAGATTGAGGTTGAAATCCTGGTCGCGCAAGCCCTCGCCGATACCGATGATACGGCGAATGCTGCTGTTTTTATAGTCTATGCCGTGTTCTTCGGCATACTGTATCAGCTTCAGGATAAACGACGGCACGCACATGATGGTGTCGGGCTTGATGCGACGGATGGTGTCCCACTGAAACTCTGGAATGCCGTTGCCTACGCGGATGACACCGGTGCCCAGCTCGCGCAGACCGAGGAAATAGGCCAAGCCTGCCATGAAACGCTTGTCGAGGGTGGTCATCAGTTGCACCACATTACCTGCATGAACACCGGCGCATTCAAAAGATTTCTTCTCATTGAAGGCCAAGCGTTGCAAGTCTTTCTCGGTGCAGCCAAAGGTAACCGGGTCGCCCAAAGTGCCAGAGGTGGTGATATAGTCGATGATTTTGTCTTTCGGGCAGCAAAGAAATTCCTCGTTAAAGAGTTGCAAATCTTTCTTCTCGGTAAATGGAATCTTCACCAAGTCTTCAATATGCTCAATCCTATCGGTATGTATGCCATAACTCTTGAACATCCGCTGGTAATAGGGCGAATGCGCTTCAAGATAGCCTAATGCCTTGTGCAGCAAGCCTTCCTGATAGGCTTTGATTTGCTCGGCCGGTTGGTATTCGATGTCGTTGTTGGTCATAGTGGCAAATGTTATATTAAAACTTGACTTCATCGAGCCATTGGATGAATGTCGTTTTCCACTCGCGGCTTTCTTTGCTGCCCCGATGCTCGCTTGCTCCAAAGCTGTGGCCACCCTTTTGGTATTGGATGTAGCGGTGGTTCACGCGGGCAGCGGTCAGGGCCGAATCGAGGACGACAGCATTGCGGTAGTCAACCTCTTTGTCGTCAACACAATTGACGAGGAAAACCGGCGGGCAATCGGCTGGGATATGGCGCTCGATGGAGAGCGAGTCGCATAAAACCGGGTTGTGTTGATAACGCTCGCTCAACAGCCCGCGGCGCGAACGTTTGTGAACGTATGGCTTCATCATCGTGACCACGGGATAGATGGCACCCACAAAAGCGGGACGAAGGTCGGTTTCATTGGCGATTCCGGCGTCTTTCAGGAAATCGTGCCCATGGAAACAGGCTGCCGACAACACCAAATGTCCGCCTGCCGAGAAGCCCAACATCCCCACTTTGTCGGGATTGATGTTGTATTCGTCGGCGCGGGTGCGCACCCATTGCAGGGCACGTTGCGCGTCAGTAATCATGTCGGGGTGCTGGCGCCCTCTAAAAACAGCCCTGTGTTTGTAGACATAGGCAAAATAACCGGCAGCACGATAATGAAGTACAAAAGCCGATATGCCTTGGCTTTGCAGCCAAAGGGCAACGCTGTCGCCTTCGTTTTTCGTGTCGTGCCAATAATAACTTCCTCCTGGGCAAACGATGACGGAACGTCCCGAAGGGTCGCCGTCAGCCAAATAAGGTGTAAGCGTAACTCGGCTACCATACCTGATACTCGTTCCTTGCCAAATCTTTTCATGTAACTGCGCCATCCCTGTTAACAGAATTAGACTTAATACCAGTACTGATTTCATCATTTAGATAAGATTTTCTTCACGTCTTCCTTCGTGAGTTGCCTATATTTGTGTTGTATGTCGACGAAAAAATCCACTTGGAAAAACTCTTCGTCGTAAAACGAAAGTTTGGAATTGGTATTGGGCGTGCATTCCAAATAGACAATGTCGTCCAACTTCAGGTGTTTCGCCTCACAAATCTGGTCGGCAAGTTTGCGACCGGCGTAAGTAACGGAAGTTCCCGGATTGTCTTGATACAATTCTGTCACGATGACATAGGTTTTACCCTCCATTTCTCTGATTTTCAGGCCGCATGATGATTCCATATCCCATTCGCCCTTAAAAGAAAAAATCTCGTCGTAATATTCTGGTGAAACTTTCATTTGATGTTGGATTAACGTTGTTGAAATTTACGATAACTCCGTTGAAATCTTCGATTTCGGCGAAGCCAAGCTTCGTTTGTTGAAACGGTCATTCGACGTAGTCCCATTCTTTGTTGACGCTGGACTGCTGAACAATTCCTAACCACTCACCATTCTCTCCTCATTTTTAACTTTTGGCTTTCCGTTCTCACGTTGACGTTGCGTTTGCTTCGGTCCACATCGCGGCCAAACGATTTGTTGGCCAACCTGCGGTCGCGCGGACGGTAGGTGCCGTCTTGCATTTCTCGCAAAGCCACGTTGCAAAACAGGCGGAACATTTTCTGTTCCTGGCTCTCATCGGCATAGAAGCACTTCCATGCGTATTCGTAGAGGTCCTGCAATTTCTCAGGTGTCATGTGTTTGGGTTGATACACCACTTGACCGGCGTTGTAATGGTCCCAGTCGAAGTCGAAGATGCGGCCCTGGCGCAGCAGGTCGTCGTGGCCTTTGGTGTGCGGGAAGGGTGCAAAAATGGTGAACTCGGCCAAGTCGAGGTCAATTTCGCCCAAAAAGTCGATGAGCCGCTTGATGTCGTCTTCGGTCTGATTGTCGAGACCGAAGAGGATGGTACCTTCCACGCCGATGCCGTAGTCGTGATAGCGTTTCACGCGCTCTTTGATATAATCGGAGGTGTCGTAAACTGCCTGATAGACATACCATGCGCCTGCTTTGGCGGCAAGGTCGAGCACCTCGGGGTCGTCCTCGATGGTGTGGCTGATCCATTTCTTCTTCAACGGTGCAATGGCCTGGAAAAGTTCTTTTTCCCATTGCTTGTCCTGCGCCAGCGAGTTGTCAACGATGAAAAGACGGTTGTTGTCGATGCTGGCCATGTCTTCCACCACCTTGTCGACGGGGCGCGGGCGGAACTTACGGCCTCCGAGATAGGACACGGCGCAAGGATAGCAACTAAAGCGACAGCCTCGGCTCGCGTTGAAAAGGTCGACCATCTGCACGCCCTTGTGGTTGTATAGCTCGCGCTTGTATAGGTCGCGGCGGCATGGGCCAACTGAAGCAATATCAGGCTGGTTGCCAATGTAATTGTAGATCTTTTTAAGGCAACCGTTTTTCCAGTCCAGAATAACCTGCTCGGAACGGCCTTCCGACTCGCCCAAGAAAACGCTGTCGACATGGTTGACCATCTCTTCGGCATGCAGCATTGTGGAGATACCGCCTGCGAGAACGGTTTTGCCACGCTTGCGAAATTCATCAGCGATGGCCCAACCACGTTTCACTTGCGTGGTGAGCATCATGGAGAGGGCCACAAGGTCGCATTCCTCATCAAAATCAATCGGTTCCACATTTTCGTCGGTAAACGAAATGTCGACATATTCAGGCAAAGTGGCGGCAAATGCCACGGGGCCATGAGGAGGAAGGTTGAACGTAGTCTGACCCGGCAGTTTGTTCCACTTCGGGTATATGAGTTTCAGTTTGATTGTGCCCATTTCATTTTGTTGGATTTGCAAAAATACAAAAAAACCATGTCTGCTTTAATATTTATTGATTTTGCGCACAATGGCATTGTGTTCTACGAAGGCTTCCGCTGTTTGTATGGCTGTGAGCGAAACACCGCACAGACCATGGATGTTGACGTTCTGTCCCGTCAAAAACAGGTTCTTAACTTTCGTGACAACAGACATTTGGGAGAGCATGATATTGTGGCTGTCTTTTAGGAAGCCGTAGTTGGAGCCTTCTTTGTTGCCGTAAAAGTCGCGGATGGTGAGCGGCGACGAAGCCATGACGAAGTCGGTAAGGTCGCGGAAACCGGGATGAAGCCGTTCCATGAGGCCGAGTACCTTCTCGGTTTTTTCCTGTTTCCATTGTTCGTATGCCTCTCCACGACGACCGGTCCGGGTGTCTTCCCATGGCCTGACCCACTCGAAGTCCATCTCACCAATAATGACCATGGTTTCCGCAAACTCCCCTTGGCCTTCAACGGCTGGAGTATAATACATCAGGCTGTTGGGCCAGTCTTCCTGCCGAAGGGTTCTGAGGTCAAACTTCGAGTCATAATTAGAAAGGCAATACTTCGTATGATTAAAGAAAGGAAATGCCTTCTCCTTGAATTTCACATAAACCTTGAAGCTGGAGTGGGTTTCGGGTATGGATTGCATCCTTTTCTTGAACGAAACTGGGAAGGCCTTGTCGCCAACAAGTCGCAAGAGCACGTCGGGATGTACGTCCGAGATGTAACCATCGGCATGATACACGTTGCCGTTTCGGGTAACGACCTGTTTCACCTCATGGCCTTCCACCTCAATGTTGACCACTTCCTCGTTGGCAAGCACTTGTCCGCCAGCATCTTCAATGACTCCTTTCAGCAAATCGGCCATCTGTTGGCTGCCCCCGGCAAATTGGTAGGTACCGCCGATATGAAGCACACTGAGGAGGGCTCTCATAAACTCAGGTGTCGTGCCTGCCACACCGCCAAAAAGCGGATTCATGTAGGCCAACAGGCCTTTCAGCTTGGGGTCGCTAATGTAACGGTCCATCAGCTCGTCATAAGGGAGAATGGCATCTTCCGAGACCGACATGAACAGCTGTAACGGCCGTTCGCGCAAATAAAAGAGGTCTTCTTCCTCCGACAACTCGAAAACCTTATCGACATACGCCTTAATATGGTCTTTCTCGGCGGGGAAAGCTTCGGCCAGATAGTCGATATAACGGCTTTTGCCCTTAGGAAAACTATAGGTCGCACCATCCTCGAGCACCGTGACCACATCATAGCCGTCCTCGTCCATAGCAAGGAGAGAGAGACGGTCCATGATGCCAAGATAGGTGAAGAGCTTGCGAAGCTGGCCACCGTCACCAAAGCCACCGAAGATGTGCATCCCCGTCGGAAAACCAACACCTTTACGCCTGAAGTTCTGCAGGCCGCCACCGATGACAGCGTTTTTCTCCAATACCGTTACATTGTAGCCTTCTTTGGCCAGCAAGGCACCCGAAACCAACCCGCCCAGGCCGCCTCCAACAACGACAACGCGCTTTCGGTTGGCTTCCACCATCTGTTGCCGTACTTTTTTTTCTCCCAATAGGTGATTGCACACCGTCATCGTACCCACCAACACGCCCAACATGCCGTGCGAGTTGATGTTTTGCCCTACAAGAAGCAGGTTCGGAATCTTGGTCCTAAACGACACCCTGTCAGCGATGTTGTTTACATTCTTTGCAAGACCGTAGATGGAACCTTCCGGAGTGAGCGTATAGTCGCGGTAGGTCAATGGCGTAGCGGCATAATATGTCTCTATGGACGATCGGATTCCCGGAAAGTCATGTTCCACCACATCCAAAAGGCGTTCGGCCATGTCGTGCTTAAACTGCTCATAATCCTTGCCTCTGCGCCCAATGGTTGTGCCTTTCCATCGTTTCACCGCATCCATCGGCATATAAGCCAAAACAACACCGCCACGGGCTGTTTTGGGATTGGGCTCGTGGCACTGGTGCATATAGAGATAGCCCTGAGGCCATGTGTCGTCAATCTTCCCTTCCATCTTCCACGGCGAATCCGTTCGGAAACCATAGAAATTGGAGTTGATGTATGGCATAGCCCCTTCTTTGAAGCGAAGGAAAAGCGAGAACACAGAGATGGTGTCAGGGATATCCTTGATGCGCGACTTATAGGCGTTGGTAAACACATCAGGTTCCACCAAATCTATCAACTGCTTGGGATTGACGTCAGAAATGACTACATCCGCACGAAATACCACCCCGTTTTCCGTCCTTACACCGGTTGCTTTTTTGTCCTCCATAAGGATTTGGGAAACCTTGTGTCCTGTCAGTATGCGACCGCCATACTGCTCCAACACTTCACGCAATGCTTTCACGATGGCATCGCTGCCTCCCACGATGCGGAAAGCTCCCGCGTTGTAAAAATCGAAAATAAAGGCATGTGTGGCAAAAGGTGTCTTATTCTTTTGCGCGGCATAAAGCGAAAGGTTGCCCACCAGCACTTCACGAAGCAGAGGGTCGGTGATGGTTTGGTCAATCACTTCACTTAAACTCCGATACAACAACCTGTCGTCAATAAAACGGCTCTCGTCAACGCTGTGCCGCAAATCGCGGAATGGCGACAGACACGCCACTTGCTCGATAAGATCATAATAACGCTCAAGGTTCCTTTTCTGCGACGGAAAACGCTGTGCGAACTTTTTAACAAAGGCATCGCGACCATTGGGAAAAGCAAAGCGCTCACCTTGCAGCGCAACCATGTCATACGCCTCGGTATCAAGCCTGTTGAACTTGACCTTATCCTTGATTTCGAGATAGTTGAAATAATGGGAAAGCACTTGGTCATCATCGAGACTGCCGATAAAGTGCATTCCCGTCTCAAACTTGACACCATCGCGTGAGAAGCATTGCAAACAGCCGCCCGCCTGCGATGCTTGCTCCAAAATGGTAATCTCATAGCCGTTTTTTGCAAGAATGACACCCGTTGAGAGTCCTCCCAAACCACTTCCTATGATGATACATTTTTTCATTTCAAAAAACTTTGGTTTTCAACAACACAATCACACTGCGGGATGACCTCTCCGTCTTGCACGAAATGCAAATTGTCAGGGATGTGGCTGCAATGCGCGGCCAACAAGTATTTGTCTTCATCAGCCTCAACGGCATACACCTGCGTGTTGCGATGCACCAAGGCCACTGTCCATGCCAACTCGCCATAGCCGCTGTTTTGAATCAAGACAGATGGGTGATTCATGATATCGATTTCTGAAGCATGAGCACTGATTTTCTTAAGGTTGTGTCGGCACTGGCGCTCCACCTCCCAGCCTTTGTAGATGTACTTGGAACGCACAAAGGGCAGCACATATTCCGTGTTTTCAAGTTGTGTTCTAAGTTCATCTACATGGCGGATATAGTAAGCGCGGAATTGCGACGTCAAAGCGCGCACCTCAGCCTTGGCCAACTCCTGATACGGCATGCGCCTGTCTATTTCCACATGCAACTGTCCTTCGCGCAACACCACATCTTTTTTGGGCATCACATGATTCACACCATGGATAAAGACCGGCAGAATATCAATTTCAAGCGATCGCGCCAGATGAAAAGCACCTTTGTGGAAACGAAGGATTTTGCCCGTCTCCGAACGCGTGCCTTCGGGAAAAACTACCACCGAATAGCCGCGCTCAACGAGACTTCTCAACCGCTCCAAGTTCTTGTC
>JBGYWU010000095.1:0-5558 GCA_041842265.1 Candidatus Limimorpha sp.
GTCCTTCTTCCGGTAATTTTCCTGACACAATTTGCAGTGTTTTGGCACACAAAGGTACAAAATGTTGCAGATACATACAACTTTTTTATGGAATTATTTCACTGAATTCCAGTTGTATAAAGGTATTTTAAGGGGAGACTAATTAATTATGCTTGGGATTCTTCTCATTTCTTACTTTATTACACTTATGCGCTTCGTATGGGAGATTCTTTTTTCATCCATAATGCGCATCAGATATACACCCGTTGGCAAACCTGCCACGCTGATTTCATTCGCGCCCCGCACGGTCTTTACCAACTGGCCGAGAGCATTGTAAACTTGCATTTCTTTGGCTTCTAAACCTTCAATGGTCACTTTCTCCCTTGCCGGGTTGGGATATGCCGAGACGGTCCCGCTTAATCCATCCACTCCGATGTTTGAGCATGAGAAATAAGCGACAATCTCCGTATCTCCTTCAAGCACAAAACTATAGAGATTCTCCGTTGAAACCTGATTGCCGTTGGCTTCCCAATACAAGAACTGGCACCCCTCGTTGGGCAAAGCCTCCAGCTGCACTGACCTGTCATCGCAGGTGGCCTCCTTCAAAACGAGAACCGTCCCTGCTGCCTCATTGGAGGAAATTGCTGTAAACAAGTCGGTTATACCCTCGCTTAGGTGGGTAAAGTTGCTCCATCCTTCGCTAGTTTGGTAGGCTTCCAAAGTGCCGCATGGAACTATGACAGGAAGGTCTAATGGCAAGTGGCTCTGATTTTCAATGTATTTCAACTCAGGAGGTGTCATGGCCCTGATGACCATTGATTCCAAATGAGTACTCCTGAATGCAGGCTCGGCTACGAAGTTGATGGATTTGCCCAAGACAATCCTTGTGATGCCGGTGCACGAATCAAATGCGAATGCCTCAATCCGCTCAACCGAATCAGGGATATTTAATTTGCCGGAAAGGCTATTGCAATGGGAAAAAGCCTGTATCCCAATGGAAGTGATGCCTTCGTGAAGATTGATTTCAGACAAGTTGGTGCATCTCCTAAAGCAAGCGGGGTCAATTGTTTTCAAGCTTTCGGGAAGAGAGGCTTTGGTAAGGCTTGAGCAGTCGCTGAAAGTTCCCTCCCATGTACTTTCCCAACCTTCGGGAATCTTTATTTCGGCAAGGCTTGAACAATGCTCAAAAACATAGGTTCCGCTGAGCTGATTGCCTGGATGGAGGATGATGGCACTGATGTTTCGGCAATAAGCAAAAGCCAAGCCGTAGATTTTTGTAACAGACGATGGTATTTCGATTGTACCGCTAAGGCCCTCACAATATTTGAATGCCGCATAGCCAATCACAGTCAAAGTATTGGGAAATTTGACAGAGGGCAGATTAGTGCATAACCAAAACGCATGGTTCCATAGTTGCGTCACGCCTTCCGGTATCACAAGTTCCTCCGAAAGACCGGTGCATTGGGCAAAACAGTAGTCGCCGATGATGGAGATAGAATTGGGAAGCTCAAGGCCGGTAAATCCCGTACAGTTTTGGAAAGAGCCATAGCCTTCATAGGTGTAATCATAGTCTACGCCTAACTTGGTCACAGAATTGGGAATGACAAGTGTTCCCGTAAAACCACATGATGTAAAAGCTTGTGCAGCTATTTCCGTAACGGAGCTGGGGATTACCAACGGACCGTTCAGTCCGCTGCAATCACAAAATGTATTGCCGTAGATTTTCGTGATGGAGTTCGAAAGCGTGAGCTGTCCGTCAAACCCTGTGCAGTTCCAAAAAGCCCTACCCAGCAATAGAGTAACGGAATTGGGAATGACAAGGTCGCCCGTGAAGCCGCTACAATTGCGAAAAGCTCCGGCTTTGATGGTGTTCACCGTTTCGGGGATGGTCAGATGTCCCGTCAGGCCGGAACACCAGGCGAAAGCCATGTGCCCTATTTGGGTCACCGTATAAGTGACCTCTTCGTAATCCACCGTCTCAGGAATGACGAGTTCGCCCTGTGCCGCCGTACCGTCAATGTGCCCGTCAAGACTCACTTGTGGAGGGTCGGTGCTGATAATGGTGTACAACAGGTTTCCCGACTGGAAATCGTAGGCCAAGGCTTGCGAGGCGAAGCTAGTTAGCAGGGATAATAAGAAAATGTATCTTTTCATTTTTCAAAAGTTTTTGTTATTTTGATGTTGTTTTTACCTTTGCGGTGCGGCATATGCCGCACCGCAAAGGTAACGATTATTTATTTTACAATAACCAATTTTCCTGTTTGTGAATATTTCCCGCAAGATACCGAATAGGTGTAAACACCATCAGGCAAGTCCCGCAAGTCAAACACTTTTTGTGTTTCTTTACCCAGAAGGTCGTATGTGGCTACCGTCAAGCCAAGGGTATTGAAAATCCTCATTTGCGCCTTGGTCGCTCCCGCAGGTAGCGTGTAGTCAACGACACCCCATGTGGTGGCGGGATTGGGCGACACGGCGGCGGCAAAGCCCATGGCCTTGCTCAGGTCTGTGTCCAGCACCGAAGTACCGCCCTTCCCTTCCCCTCTTGTCGGATAATCCAATTCCAGTTCACTCGGGCAGTCATTGTAGCGGTAGCCGTAGGCTCCCATCATAATGGATTTTGCCATGGCCTGAGGTGTGCCAGTGCCATAGTCAGCGATGTTCTCAACCGTTGCATGTTCGGTGCTGTCTAGCTGCATGGTGTTGCGACCGTCTTCATTCAACATTTGGTAGAGCCTCAGCAGTTCCAAATAATCATTATGCTCGGTTAGGTCGGCACCGCTTAGGCCATAAAGGGTCGGCAGCATATCGGCCAAGGCGAAGGCTCGGGTAGTGTCGCTTTCTTCCAAATAGATGCTGACGATTTCGCGGTCCGTCTCCAGGTCTTCCATGTTGCCAAGCCACTCGACCAATGCCGGCTTATCCAGAACCGTGTCGTTGAGGATGCTGCGGATCATGTCGCCCGCTGCCTGTCGGTATTTTTGGCTGTAATGCGCCAGCTGCGATTCCATGGCGGTTCTTGCCGTGGCTCCGGTCGCCATTTGACGCAGCAGGCCAATCATATAATCTGGTAGGGGATTGTCCATGCTTTGAAGGAAATCTATCAGGGTGTCGTTTTTCAGCTCGTCGGGGTTGGATGCGAGAATCTCGAAAAGGACGGATTGGGGAAAAACTTCATTCTTTTCCGCCACTGCCGTAAGCACATCCGTGGTGAGGAAGGGCGAATGGCCAAGCAATTGGGAGCGAAGTGTCCACATGTCGGAAGGTCTTGCCGACCTGACATCAGCAATCTCGCTTTCGGTGTCGCCACCGTCAATCAGATTGTGATAGGCTGTCCTTATCGTGTTGAAGGTAGAATAAGCCTCATAGTAGTCCGCTACCCGTTGCAGTTTCTCCGCGTCCGACAGGACGGGAGCCAAAGTGTCGTTGTAACCGATTCCCCAAAAGTCATGGTGCGGAGGGCAGTCAATGGTGTCCATGGCTTTTATCACGTTTACCCCAATTGTGTGATTTGGAGCTCCGTTTTGTTGCAGTGGAGCATGGTAATAGTTGATGCCGTTGTGCCCGTGGTTCATGAAATTGAACCTGTTTCCCGTACTGAATGTGTTGTTTGCAGGCTTGTCTACCGAGCCTTGGTTGGTCTGGATGCCAAACCTAAAGGTACTGCTTCCGCCAAGCACATAAAAATCGCACCAGTTGTCCGCGTTCTCATTACAACGGTATTCCAGCCCAAGAATGTCCGCCTTAGCGTCGGTCGTATTTCTGGGCATCATCCATGTGTTGTTCCTTCCAACGGACAGGTTCGCACAATATAGACCCTTGAACACATTCTTGTATATTTGATTCTGCGACATTGAACTCTTGATGACGATGCCGAAGTTCTCGTAAGGATGCTGCGGGGCTATCAAGAAAGTGTCCTGCTCTATGGTAAAAGAGGGCGTTTGCTCGGCAAATATGCCCGCTGCGCACTGAGTGTTGTCTTGCCCGATGCTGAAAGTGGAGTTCAAGATTAGAGGGTAGCCCGACCTTACAGCAAACACGCCAAAGCTGTTGTTGGTAAAGTCTGTATTCTTCACTGTCATTGGACGCACTCCGACCGATCCATCGTTGACCGAAACCACTGCTTTGTAAAACCCGTCGAAAGAAGAGTTGTCAAATTGTTGACATGGATAAACTTGACTTCCTGATGTGCATACGCCGCCCAGCTTGAAGCCTGCGTCCCAGGCATGAAGCCCCATAGGCCAAGGTGATGAGTTAGCATTGTCAGCATACTTGAAATTGCAACCATAAAACCCCACGCCGCGCACTCTGAAAAGGTTGGCGTGCATCTCGAACAGGTCTGGACCAATGTATTTTTCATCAATAGTGAACTCACAGTTCCTGAAATATGAAGCATTGTCTTTGACCACCATGGTTCCTGGTTGGTGAGGGTGCTCAACTTGGTTTTCGTAGGGATGGAAAAACACCGCTGTGGTATTGTTGTTGAATTGGGCATCTACGGCTTTCACAATGCCTCCAGCTGAATTGTCGTCATTTGGATTCCATACATCAATGCCCGTTATGGCATTCCGTATCATCGCTCCGTTTGTCATTTCCAAAACGCCTTGCCAATACCGTCCGTTTTCTTTGATTTGATGCTTGCCGCTATTGCCCCACACTTGAACGCCTTCCCACATGGGGCGTTGTTCTTCGGGCAGATTGGTGAGCGTTGCTCCGTCCAAAATCAGTTTTCCAGAAGGCTTGACATAGATCCTTATATTCTCTGGTGACTGCACTTCATCCCACATGGTGAGTTCTGAATCGGCATTTATCCAAATGTCGCTGCACAAACGGTAAGGTTGCATGGCAGTCCCCGAATTGGCAATACTATCTATTTGGCCTTCATAGCCAACCAAAGTCGCGGCTTCTTTGGTAAAAGTGCTTTCGTATCTTTGCTGGGGAATTTCAAGCTCATACTCTGGGTCTAATGTATTGGGATGGCAATATCCTTGAGCAGACCATGTGTCTAGATTGTTGGCAAACTCAAACATCTCGTTAAGAGACAGAATACCATCTTCGTCCGAATCAGGATTAACATCGTATTGGGTGTGAGGATGTGTATTCTCATAATTCCCAAAATAATACCTCCAATTCATGTTACTACTGCCAACAATCCGACTATTTGTTGTCCAAGGACCTTCTATGACTATGGAGTTAGCGATACGAAAATAGGGATAATAACCAAGAGCAGCAGCAGCCCAATAATAGACAAATTCACTTACATCATAACTATGCGTGTGTGTTGGATTGTATGAATACACTTTGTAACCTTCGGCATGAGAGGGACCATCCGCAGAAGCGGCAGAAAAGCCGATACGGTTCTTGCAAATGCAGCCATCCTCTGAGATGTCATCCATAAACTTGTCGATAAAACCTCCAGAATAACAGTTTTCCATGAACAAAGTCATCTGGGAACATTCTATACCTCTCAGCCATTCGGCAAACTCATCGTCATATATCTTAGGTTTGGTTTGTTGATCTTCATTGATGAAAAAGAAGCTGTTCCCACCCTGTTTATGGCCATGTCCTGTTATGAAGATAAA
>JBGYWU010000096.1:0-3696 GCA_041842265.1 Candidatus Limimorpha sp.
CTTTTTTCATTGTCAATTCAAGAGAAATCTCTATTTTTGACGACTTATTTCACACAAAAACATGAGCGAGCAACAATATAACATCTACAATTCCAAATACTTATTCAAACTTCTGAAGAAATACAGAAAACCTGTTTTCATCATTCTGACGGTGGCGGCACTTTGTGCGGTTCTATTCAGCTCACCCATATTCATCACACCTCTTTATAAATCCACCGCCATCATCTATCCGACCTCGAGCAACTCCATCTCAAAAGTGCTGATAAGCACGACATATCAGTCGGAAAAGGACATCATGAATTTCGGGGAGGACGAGCAGACTGAACAAATGCTGCAAGTGCTCATCTCGAACCGCGTGCGCGACAAGGTCATCAGTCGTTTCAACCTGATGGAACATTACAACATCAATCCCAATAGCAAATACCCCTACACCAAGCTGAACCATCTATATGACTACCGCATCAAATTTCGGCGCACTGAATTCAACGCCGTGAAAATCACAGTCTTGGACTCAGACGCAACCCTTTCTGCCCGAATTGCCAATGAAATTGCCGAAATCTTCGACAGCACAATGAACGAGATGCAGAAGGAAGTCGCCATCGAAGCCTACCGCATCGTCGATCAAGTATACAACTCACTCTGCTCCGAAATGAACATGCTCGAAGACTCACTCAATACCCTGCGCAGGCTCGGTGTGTTCGACTATGAGTCTCAAGTGGAAATGTTCAGCAACCAGCTGGCCGTTGAGCTTGGCAAAGGCAACGTCAAAGGCGTGAGAAACATACAAGAACAATTGGACATCTTGGCAAAATACGGAGGTGCATTCTACGCCATCAACGAGCGCTTGGACAAAGACCGCCTGCAACTCTCGCTGGTCAAGTCGAAATATGAGGAGGCCAAGGTAGATGCCACAGAATTCATCCCGCACAAGTTTGTCGTCACCTCTGCCTTCGCTGCAGAACGCAAAAGCTATCCCATACGATGGGTCATCGTGGTGGTCACCGTGCTGGGCACTTTCCTTCTACTCCTCTTTTGCATCGTCTATTACGACCGTTCGCAAGGCTTTTTCCGCCACAATGCCAAAACGGGGGAAGCACCATACCTTGAGAAAGACTGATTCAGGCAATATCACAAACTCAAATCCCCATACAAAGAAAACAACCACACAAATCATGGATAACAATTTCAACAATCTCTCTTTGGTTCAACTTGTGCTGAAATGGAAATGGCACATTTTCATCATCACTGTGGCGGCAGCCTTCTGTGGCGCCATTTTCTCAAGCCCGATGTTCATCACACCGCTTTACAAGTCTGTGGCAATAGCCTATCCCGCCAACATCAGCCCTTACTCCGATGAAAGCGAGACCGAACAAATGTTAGAGATTATCAACTCGACATCCATCATGGACTCCGTCATCGAGAAATATGACCTTTGGGACAACTACAAAATTGACAAAAACCAAAAGTTTGCCAAGACCTACATGATCAACGAATACCGCAGCAAAATCAAAATCAGCAAGACACCTTACGAGGCTGTGGTCATTACCGTAGTTGACAAAGACCCCTTCGTCGCTTGCAACATTGCCAAGGACGTCCTCAATTTCTACGACAAAAAGGTGCATGACCTGCACACCAAAAAAGTGGGAGAAGTGGTTGCCATGTACGACATGCAGCTCCGATTGAAGCAGCATGACATCGATTCGCTGAAGCAGGCACTGACCGACCTCGCCACCAACTATGGCGTGCTCAACTATTCCGGCCAGCTTCGCGAAGTAACAAGAGGTTTCGTCAACGGATCCACAAAAGCCAACGAACTCAAAGAGAACCTGGAACGATACGGTGCTAACGCCATCGACTTGGAAACGAAAATCGTCGCCGAAGCCAACACCTACTCCCTCATCAAGAAAGACTACGAGCAGAACCTGCGCTTTTTCAACTCCAAACTCACCTACTCCAACATCGTCACCGAGCCCTTCCCCGCCGACAAGAAGGCTTTCCCTGTCCGCTGGATGATAGTGGCACTGAGCGCCTTGGGCGCGATGCTGCTCTCCATCGTGGTCGTCTTTCTCCTTGAGAGCAGGAAACGTATTGTTGCTGAAAACAAGTAAACCGTGGAGAAGAAAGCAAAAATAGCCTGGCTTTACCTCATCGCGGCAGTTTTCATTGCCACGGGGCTGTTCTTTGTGATAAAGAGGAACAGCTACCTCTTTTTTGCCCTCCCGGTTGTGTTAGGTGTGCTACTGCTTTATATCTTCTCTTTGGACAAAGTATTGCTGCTCACGGTTTTCACTCTGCCGCTTTCAATCAATTTGAAAGCCTTTGATTCGGGATTGGCCATTTCGCTGCCCTCCGAACCCCTCTTAATGGGCATCATGTTGCTTTTTTTGGCCAAAATGCTGTACGACGGCCAATATGATCGCCGCATCTCTCGACATCCCATAGCCATCGTCATTTACTGCATGTTGGCCTGGATGTTGGTAACAACAATCACCAGCGAGATGCCATTGGTATCCATTAAGTTCCTGCTATCGAAGCTGTGGTTTGTCGTCCCGGCCTTCTTCCTTTGCGCCATATTCTTCAAGAATCCAAAAAACATTCACAAATTCATTTGGTTCTATATGGCTGCCTTGTGCATTGTTTGTGTATACACAATCATTCACCATTCGCAGTTCGGTTTTGACGGCAATTCGGCCCACTGGGTAATGTCGCCTTTTTATAACGACCACACTGCCTATGGAGCAGCTTTAGCCATCTACCTCATCCTCGCCCTGACTTATGCCTTTCTGCCTGGCGTAAAAAAGAGCCGCCGCCTGTTGATCATTGGCGTAGATGTTCTGCTCAGTGTTGCCTTGATGCTCTCCAAAAGCCGTGCCGCATGGATCAGCATGATTGCCGCCTTGATTGTGCTGGGTTGCGTGCTGTTGAAAATCAAATTCCGCTGGATTGCCACCGCGGTGGTAATCCTGTTCGGATTATTCTTCGCCTTCCAACACCAAATCATCGATACTTTAGAGAAAAACAAACAAGACGCTTCGGGCAACCTTGTGGAGAACCTTCAGTCCATCACCAACATCTCCACCGATGCATCCAACCTTGAACGCATCAACCGTTGGCGGTCGGCTACCCGCTTGTTCCATGACCGTCCTGTTTTCGGCTGGGGACCTGGCACATACCAGTTTGTATATGCGCCATATCAGATGTCGAAGGAGAAGACCATCATTAGCACCAACGTGGGAGACGGTGGCAACGCCCACTCTGAGTACTTCGGCTCATTGGCCGAGCAGGGCATCTTTGGCTCACTCCTTATCGTCGCTCTCATCATCGTTACCATCTATTGCGGCCTGAAGACATATATCCGTAGCAAGAACAAGAGCGCCAAGATATTGGTCTTGGGTGCTACCCTCGCCTTCATCAGCTATTTCGTACACGGCTTCCTCAACAACTTCTTGGACACCGATAAGTTGGCCATCCCTGTTTGGAGCCTAACAGCATTGATAGCCGCGATTGATGTTTACCATGCTGACAAGGAAGTTTTTGTTGAAGAATAGCTTGACTTTCCTGCCTTATTGCCTTGAAAGGAAGCCTTTCTTTTCAGTATTATTAACCAAGCAATAGCATTAACCATATTTACACATGCGCTGTATTCAAGAATCAAAGCCGAGAAGAACGAATCTGGAGTTTATTCGCTTACTTGGA
>JBGYWU010000097.1:0-8402 GCA_041842265.1 Candidatus Limimorpha sp.
ATCAAGTCGAGGTTGCGGGTGTTGTGCTTGTCGAGTTCGATGAACTCGATGTCGTCAATGGCGTTGTCCATCCCGATACGGCTCAACACGCGGCGTGAAGTGCGGGTGTTCTCCACGACGAAATAACTCAGCCGTTTAATGATATTGAGTGTCCCGGCAGGGATGACTTGTTCGGGTTTTGTCGCGCCAAGCAGGTTGGGCACGAGATAGAGCTTTCCGAAGTTGTTGGTCATAAATGATGTATGGGATTATGACATGGCGATTTTCTTCTCAATGTCGGCAAACATTGCCTTGAATTGCTTGTCGGTTTCGAGCCGGTCGGCGATGGTCTTGCAGGCATGGTGTACGGTGGCATGGTCTTTCTTTCCGCACTGTTGACCGATAGATACCAAGCTGGCGTTGGAATATTTCTTCGACAGGTACATGGCAATCTGGCGGGCTTGCACCACTTGGTGCTTGCGCGTGTTTAGGGCAATCTGATCGAGGGAGATTTTGAAATACTCACAAACGATATTGATAATATATTCCACCGAGACTTCTTTGACGGTATTGCGAACAAATCGGTCGATGATTTGTTGTGCCATCTCGATGGTTACAGCCTTTTTGTTGAGCAGCGACTGGGCCATGAGCGAGTTCATCACGCCTTCCAGCTCGCGGATGTTGTTGCGCACGTTGCTTGCGATGTATTGCACCACCTCGTCAGGGAAAGTGATGCCGTTGTCGTGCAGTTTCTCACGGATGATAGAGGTGCGCGTGGGGAGGTCGGGCGACTGCAAGTCGGCGGTCAAGCCCCATTTGAAACGCGACAGCAATCGGTCTTCCATGCCTTGCAGGTCAGAAGGGAACTTGTCGCTGGTGATGACAATCTGCTTGTTGTTTTGTTGTAAGTGGTTAAAAATGTGAAAGAAAACGTCTTGTGTGCCCGCCTTTCCAGAGAGGAACTGAATGTCATCGATGATGAGCACGTCAATCATCTGGTAGAAGTTGATGAAGTCGGGGCGGTTGTTGTTTTTGTTGGCCGTCACGTATTGGGTAGAGAGCTGTTCAGCCTGCACGTATAGGACGGTTTTTTCTGGGTGCAAACGTTTGGTTTCCAATCCGATAGCGTGGCAAAGGTGTGTCTTCCCCAATCCTGTTCCACTATAGATGACCAAAGGGTTAAACGCAGTCCTGCCCGGTTCTTTGGCGATTTTCATGCCGGCAGAGCGGGCCAAACGGTTGCATTCGCCCTCGATGAAGTTCTCGAAGGTATAGTTTTCGTTCAGTTGAGAGACGATTTGCAACTTCTTTAGTCCTGGAATGACGAAAGGGTTGATGGGGCCTTCCGATAGACGTTGCGGCGTGGGTTGGCCAATGGGATTCTTGGGGTAGTTGCGGTTGGAGCTGGGTAGGGTGATGGAGCCGGAACTGGTGGCACTGTCCACGGTAATCCTGTATTCCAATTTCCCTTTTGCGCCGACAAATCGTTTGATGACCGTCTTGAGCAGGTCGATGTAATGCGCCTCAAGGTATTCATAGAAGAATTGGGTCGGCACCTGCAAGGTCAGCACATTGTCGATGAGCGAGAGCGGTACGATGGGCTCAAACCAAGTCTTATAACCCTGCTCCGTGACGTTGTCCTTAATCACAGACAGACAGTTGTTCCATATTTCCACACGGTCCTTTGTCATCGCTATGCTCTATAATATTGTATTTCAAACTGCTTTTGAAGTAGAAAGGGTGTCTGGATTTGGCCTTTCTGGGGCCTGTTTTGACTTTGCAAAAGTAATCGAATAATTGTTTATAAAAAAATATTATTTCTATTGATTTTTAATGATTATTTTTCTAAAATACGAGGTTTGTGATTTTTTTCAAACGATGATTTTTTTAAATAAATGATTTACAAAGTTTTAATGTGTGTTATTTTTACCCCGAACAAATTGCTGAATTTTTCAAAAATTCTTGAAGCGGAATTTTTTCTTGTTGAAAACTCCAAATGGCAGTTCAATTCGAAGCGGGGGTTGAGTTGCTCCAAATCTTCTTCTTTCATGATACGCATGACCTCGTTCATCAATGGGTACCCGAAATCCAAACTGTAAATTTCATTTATGGTTTTTTCAACTATCGTGCAGTTTCCCAATGCCTCGCGGGTGGCGGTTTTGTAGGCGTTGATGAGTCCCGATGTGCCCAATTTGATGCCTCCGAAGTATCGTGTTACGACAATACACACGTTAGTGATGTCTTTCGACAGGATTTGGTTGAGTATGGGTTTGCCTGCCGTGCCTGCTGGCTCGCCATCGTCGCTTGATCGGAAGGTCTTTTTTTCGGGGCCAATCATGTAGGCGTAGCAGTGGTGACGTGCGTCGAAATATTTCTTCTTGACGAACGCTACTGACTCTTTGGCCTCATCTTCGCTCGTTACGATGAAGGTCTCGGCAATGAATTTGCTGCCTTTTTCCTTGTAAAGGCCTTCGCCGCAGATGGCTAACATTTTATAGGTATCGTCATTCATAGTTTCATGGTGATGAGGATGACAGCGATGATGGCTATGGCGAGGCCGAGATAGTTCTTCCAAGTTAGTTTTTCCTTGAAGAGCAGCCTTCCCGTCAGGGCGGTAACACCCACCACACCTATATTATAGATGGGGAAAAGGACAACATTGTCGAAACAGCGCATGGCATGGCAAACACTGAAAGTGGAGAAAAAGTTGATGATACCCAGACCGACACCGCCCAAGGCACTTTCCCACTGCCATTTCGACTTGCCGCGGATGAGGTCGCAAGCTACGATGATGATGCCGAAAAGCAAGGCGATGAAGTAGATGAAGGCGATCATGAAACTCATGTCATCGGATCCGTTGCACCGTTCGGTGAGTTTCATTAATATGTCACCAATGCCCGTGCCGAAAAAAATGAACAATGGCAACATGATGATTAATAACCCTTTCCTTTCTGTAGAGACACGATTTGTCGTGTCTCCTTTGCCCACACCCACCACCAAGACCAAGGCCACCAAAGCCAGCAAGATGCCCATCAAAGCCAAGAAGTTCAAGTTTTCATTGAACAATACCACGCCCGCCAAAGTGGGCAGCACTACGGAAAGCTTGCTCGAAAGCGAGGTTACAGTTACGCCGAAGCGTTGGGTGGAAGCGGTCATCAACAGGTAGGTGAAAATGAACCAAAAGCCTGTGATGAGCGAGAGGCCAAACCAAGGCTCGGCAAGCAACTGCGGCAGTGTGTCGAAACGTTTGCACATCAGAAAACCTGTGCCTGCTGCAAAGACATAATTCCACATCAAAGCCTGGTGGTTGTCGAGCTTGAATCGCTCGAAGAGACGCATCGCCACAAAAACGCCGGTAGAGAATAAGATGGCAAGGATAAGATAAATCATGGTTGGTGCGTTTGCCGAATCGCGGGGGCAAAGGTACGGAATTTTGCCTATCTTTGCCCCATGATTGGATTTAATTTGCAGAAAGCGAAACGGCATTTCACGGGGGTATTGGCCGATGCGTTTCCGCAGCGTGAGGCGGCGCAGTTGATGCGTGTCTTGCTGGAAGACTTTTTCGAGATTGACTTGAAAAGGCAGCTTATGGAGCCCAATTTGCGGATCACCGAGGAGCAGCATGCCTTGTTGCAGCAGGCTGTGCGCCGGTTGTTGTCGGGCGAACCCGTGCAGTATGTAACGGGCGTGGCGCGTTTCGACACCTTATTAATCCATGTTTCGCCGGCCGTATTGATTCCGCGCCCTGAAACTGCTGAACTGGTGCGGAAACTGTGTGCTTGCTTGCCGAAAGAAAAACCCATGCGCATTTGGGACATTGGCACGGGCTCGGGCTGTATTGCCATTGCCTTGGCAAAGCATTTCGTGAATGCCGAGGTCATTGGCTTTGATGTTGCGGAGGAGGCTTCGCAAATTGCCAAGGAGAATGCCGAACGCAATGGTGTACAGGTAACTTTTGTTCAAGATGATGTCTTGAAGCCACAATCGGCGTATTTCCGACAACCCGTTGATTTAGTGGTGAGTAACCCGCCCTATATCTGCGACAGCGAGCGTGTTACGATGGAAGCCAGTGTTCTCGATTGGGAACCGGAAAAGGCCTTGTTCGTCCCTGACGACGACCCCCTGCGGTTTTATGGCCAGATTTTGCGCTTGGCGAAAGACCAATTAACCCCTGATAGCTCCGTTTGGTTCGAAATCAACGAACGGATGGGGGAGGAAACCTCTCTCTTGTGTCGAGAATTAGGTTTTGTGAAGGTGGAGATTTTGGAGGACTTTGCGGGGAAAAATAGATTTGTAAGGGCTCTGGAGTTGGAATAGACCGGACCATGATATAATGGCGTGTTTTTTGTTTCTTCAGGCAGCCAACCGCGAATATTTCGAAGGGTGTATTCATGGGGTGTCATACGTTCTTTCTGGAAATAGTGAAAATGTTGCTTTGACGGGTTTTTCAGTGTGTGATATTGAAGAATAATCCGTATTTTTGCGGCGCGACTCAGGCAGACTGTCGCGGGCCGGGAAAGCCGGCGCGAGGAAAGTCGGGACAGCACAGAGCACCATACTTCTTAACAGGAAGGTGCCCGCAAGGGCAACAGCAAGTGCCACAGAAACATACCGCCCAAGTTCATCGAAGGGTAAGGGTGAAAACGCGAGGTAAGAGCTCACGCATCGGGTGGCGACATTCCGGTGAGGTAAACCTTATGGGCTGCAAGTCCAAGTATAGAGACAAGGCTTCTTCGGAAGCGAGAGGGCTGCTCGTCCGTCGTCTCAGGGTAGGACGCTTGAGCCTGCGGGCGACCGCAGGCCTAGAGAAATGACAGTCGCCCCGCAAGGGGAACAGAATCCCGCTTATTCGCTTGTGTCGTTGTCATTCGAGAAGTTCCGCAGTTGCGGAACTTCTTTGCTTTTTGTGGTTGCCATGTCAGAAAAATGCAGTACATTTGCAGCCGATTTGGCCAAGGGAATGCCGTGCGAATCGGCAACAGTGCCCGCTGCTGTAAGCCCACCGTAAGGTCTGCCAACCATGCCACTGTACGGCCCATCCGTATGGGAAGGCGGCAGACTCGGGCAAGTCAGAAGACCTGCCAAACAGAGAGTTCAATTGCAAGCCTTCGGGAACAAGGGCAACGCTGAGCGTGGCAATGGGCATTGCTGCTTGCGAAGGTTTTGCAACATTTGTTCAATTCGTAATAATCCATTAATTATGCGAAAAATGTTACTATTATCCTTGTCGCTGCTCATAGTGTCCATTGCAAAGGCGCAGCTTTCAGGAACTTACACCATCAGCAGCAATGCATCCCAAAATCCTGATTACGCTTCTTTCAGTGCCGCCGTAACGGCTTTGTCTGATGGCCTATCGGGGCAAGTCGTCTTTGAGGTAGCCCCCGGAACCTACGAGGAGTTCGTTACCATCCCATCCATTCAAGGGGCAAGCGCTTCCAACCGTGTTGTCTTTAGGGGTATGGGCGCCGACAATCAGCAAATCGTGCTGACCAGTAACGCGGGCTATACCGAGAAGAATACCCTCACTTTGGACGGAGCAGATTACATCAGCTTCGAGAACCTGACCCTCCAGACCACTTCCACCAACTATGCCAACGTGGTGTATTTGGACAAAGGCGTAGTGAGCGACTATTTCATTAATGTGCGTTTTGTCGGATACGATAATCCAAACGGTGGTTCTGGTTATGTCAAAAATCAAAATATCATCTATGATAAATCGCAGGATGTCGGTAACTTGGATTCCGATTTGCAGTTTAAGAATTGCAGTTTCACCTACGGGGATTACGCTTTCTATATGCAGGGGCCGGGCTGGCAAAAGCCCAACGACACCCATCTGCTGATTGAAGACTGCACATTTACCAACCAGCGTTTCAAGAGTATCTATGTTACCTACCAGGAGGATGCGATTGTCAGGAACAACACCTTTGAGAACAACAAGGACGTGAAGGAATATTGGGCTATTGACGCATTCAGATGCTATTATGGAACGGTCATTGAGAACAATGTCATCAATGCCAACCTGAGTACGGTGAACGCAGAAGGCATCATTTTCCGTCCCGGAACGGGTTCTGCCGAACGCCCCATCATCGTTCGCAACAACATGATCTCCATACGTTCCAATGATGATTATAGCTATGGCATTTACGTCAAGGATGACGAGACGAGCCATCTGTACATTTCGCACAACACCGTTAAGCTGACGGGAACGGGATCAGCCACCAATCTGTTTGTTGACAAGAGCTTCCAAAACCTGACCGTCAACAACAACATTTTCATTAACGAAACGCCGGTCTATGTGTTCCGTTACCAGTCGAATGATGTGACGGGGCGCGTTTGCGACTACAACAGGATTTCCTTTACGGGAGAAAAAGTTGGAAGATTGGGATCCACCGACTATGCCACTTTGGCGGAATGGCAAGCCGATTCGGGTTACGATACACATACCGCACTTTGCGCGCCTTCCTTTGTTTCCGATACCGATTTGCACCTTACGGCTTCTGATGATTTGACCCTTGCCAATCCGCTCTCGTATGTTACCACTGACATTGATGACGAACCCAGAGCAAACACACCTTGTGCCGGTGCCGATGAATACACCAACGGTGTCAACCTGCCTCCCATAGTGCTGAATACCATCGCTAATGTGGTTTTCGACACTTATCCTGCCCACCAAACCATCGACCTGACCAATACCTTTGATGACCCTGACGATCCGAACGAAAACATAGTCATCACGGTTTTCTCCAACAGCAATCCGGATTTGGTGGGAGTGGTGCTCAACAACCGCACTTTGCAGGTACAGCGCCTTCAAAGCTCGGGCGGCACTTCCGTCATCGTGCTGCAAGCAGTGAGCAACGGGCAGTCGGTGCAGACTTCCTTCTCGGTGGAATGTGTCGCCGAAGACCTGCCGCCCGTCGTGATCAACGCATTGTCGCCAATTAGCTTCAACGCTTTCCCAGAAGTCAAGACTTTTGATATCAGCGCCTGCTTTGATGATCCCGACAACAACAATGAGATGATGGAATACTCGGTGCAGAACTGTCCTGTCGAGATTTCTGCTTATATCGATACCGAAGATATGCTTAGGGTGAGCCGTACTACTCCCAATGAATTCAGCAACAAAACCTTGGTTATCCGTGCCACCAGCAATGGCAAATTTGTGGACATGAACGTTAATGTTTCCGGTACGGAAGTGATTGTTAGTGTAGAAATAGCTGATTTTGAAGATGTTGAATTAGGAACAAGTGGGATTTGGCAACCCGAAGAGGGCAATAATCAGATGTTGAGTGGAGGTTGGATTTTCACCAATTACTATTCTTCTTATTTCTGGGGCGGCTTCACAGCATCCAATCGAACCGATTTGACACAAACGGGTATGAACGCACAATTCACGGCAGTTACGGGTTGCGGTTATGACGGTTCGGCGCAATATGCGGTTGCCTATACTATGGGAGCACAAACGGAAATATCAGCTGCCAACGGAGAAATGCACACAATAACAGGATGTTACGTTACCAATAACCTGTGGGCTTACCAAAACATGCTTGAAGGCGACGCTGGCACAACACCGTTTGGCGGATCCAGCGGCAATGACCCCGACTGGTTCAAACTGACTGCCACAGGCAAAAAAGCCAACGGCCAGGTGGTCGGCACACTTGATTTCTATCTTGCCGACTTTCGTTTTGCCAACAATGAAGATGACTATATCCTTAATACCTGGGAGTGGTTCGACCTCAGTCCTTTGGGAGAGGTGGCCAGCGTTTCGTTCAGTTTGTCTTCTACAAAAGTCAACAATGGCGGCATGATTACCCCGGCTTATTTCTGCATGGATAATTTCAACGGTAATGCCGCTGACCTTCCGCCTTATATCGTCAGTCCTGTGCCGGATGTGGTCTTCAACTCTTTCCCGCAAACCATCCAGGTTGACCTCAACGGCGTAGCCACCGACCCCGATGACCCTGATGAGAATATTGTGTATAGTATCGTCTCAAATTCAAATGGGAATGCCCTGTCGGCTACGATGAACGGCAAAGTTCTGATTTTGACCCGTCAAAACCACAACCAAGCCGAGGCAAATCTCGTGATGTGCGCCACCAGCAACGGACAAACGGTTGATTTCAACATCCATGTTGTCATCAATGCTGCCGCCGATCTGCCTCCTGTCATCGCCAATCCTGTAGAAGATGTGGTGTTTGAGCAATATCCTCAAACCATCCATATCGACCTCAACGGCGTAGCCACCGACCCCGACGACCCTGATGAGAACATCGTTTATAGTGTGGTCTCCAACTCCAACACCTCGGCTTTGGTGGCTCAAGTCAACAACAAAGATTTGGCACTGGGGCGTCTGACCGGTGAGGAAGCCACTGCCGACCTCACGATGCGCGCCACCAGCAATGGGAAGCATGTTGATTTCAACATTC
>JBGYWU010000098.1:0-25689 GCA_041842265.1 Candidatus Limimorpha sp.
CTTTCGCTTGGCTGTACAACTTTAGGAGAATCGCTATGGACTACGAGTTCTACTCCGAATCCTCCGAGGCCATGATTCAAATCGCCTTCTCAAAAATCATGCTTAACAAATTATCGAATTGAAATTTAAACAAACTCTAAATTTTTAGGATTTTTTTAATCTGTTGCCGTAAATCCACCACGATATTCTTCTCCAAATTGGAGGGCATAATGGCAACGATAGGGTCGGAATTTACCCCGTCAACGGCAGGCACTGCCATTGGCTGGGTCAGGCTCTGGTGAACTTGTTTTTGCCCATTTGCCAAATTGCACGGGATGCAAGAGACTTGGCTGATGTGTGGTATTCAGTGGAAAGAGATGTCACTATACGGCGGCACTCGGTTTTCAGCATAAGGTTGAAAACCATGAACTTGGGCGCTATGGTGCGGTTGGGTCGCATGGTTCGCATGGTTTACGCTGCAAAGATAAAGAAAGCATTTGAGAATTGCCAAGCTTTTTCCGAAAAAAACTCAAACCGTTCGTGATGTAGAATGATGATAAACAATAGGCCTTTTGTGATTTGATGGGTATTTCTCCCGAAACGTCTCTACAATAGTCGCTGCTGTACTGCCGATGCCTCTGGCAATTTTTTGGACATCCGGTTTTGATGGCTGCAGACTAAAAAAATAATGGGAAAAGAGGATCCTCTTTTCCCATCTGTCTTGTTTTGGATGGAAATGCTTATTCAGCAGTGGGTTGCTCGTCTTTGTGCTTGCAGCAGGACTTGTCTTCGTTGCAGCAGCTTCCAAGGCGCTTCATGATGAGGTCTTTCTGTTCGTCGACACTCATGTTGGCGAAGTTGTCCCAAGCAGCTTTCATTTCTGCGCATTTGGCTTCGCATTCTTTCTTCTGTTCTTCGGTCATCTCGGCGATTTCCTTGCAGACCTCTTCACCGGCAGCTTTCATTTCAGCCATCTTGGCATCCATTTCAGCGAATACTTCAGCGGCTTTCTTGTTCAGTTCAGCCTTGGCTTCGTCAGTCAGGTTATCCCAATTGGCGAACTCCGCCTTCAGGTTTTCCATCGGGCATTCGTGTTTTTCTTCAACGACTTCGGTCGTTTGTTCCGGAGCGGATTCTTGAGCCTGTTCGGGCTGTTTCGGGGTGTTGTTGCATGCGGCCATGAAGAGGCAGGCCACGCCTAATGATAAGAATAACTTCTTCATTTTTAATTGGTTTAGAGTTGTTGTTTGAGTTTTTTTCAAGATTAAAGCCTGCAAATTTACGAAATAATTCAATAAGGGATAAAAAAATGTTTTTTTTCAACAAATATGTGAAAATATTTCTTTATGCTTTAGTTTGTATATTTGCAGAGGAATGTCTAATTTTGCAGCCAATTTTAATGAGTTACAAAACACAAGATTCAACTAAAAATAACAGAAATGGCAGAAAAGAAATTTTTGACATGCGACGGTAACCAGGCTGCGGCCCACGTTTCCTACATGTTCAGTGAAGTAGCCGCCATCTATCCCATTACTCCGTCGTCGCCGATGGCAGAGTATGTTGATGAATGGGCTGCAAAAGGTCAGAAGAACCTCTTCGGCGAGACCGTCAAAGTGGTTGAGATGCAATCCGAAGCCGGTGCAGCCGGTGCCGTTCACGGCTCGTTGCAGGCTGGTGCCCTGACCACCACCTATACGGCCTCCCAAGGTTTGCTGTTGATGATCCCCAATATGTACAAGATTGCCGGTGAGCTGCTTCCGGGCGTGTTCCACGTTTCGGCCCGCGCCCTTGCCGCACAAGCCCTTTCCATCTTTGGCGACCACGCCGATGTGATGGCCTGCCGTCAGACTGGTTTCGCCATGCTGGCTACCGGTTCTGTGCAGGAAATCGTGGACCTTGCCCCTGTGGCACACCTTGCCGCCATCGAAGGCCGCGTGCCTTTCGTCCACTTTTTCGACGGCTTCCGTACCTCTCACGAAATCCAGAAAGTGGAGGCTGCCGACATGGAAGCTCTCCGCCCGCTTGTCAACCAGAAAGCACTGAAGGAATATCGCGAGCGCGCCTTGAATCCCGAACATCCGGTTACGCGTGGCACAGCCCAGAACCCAGACATCTACTTCCAGACCCGTGAGGCACAGAACAAGTATTATGATGCCCTGCCCGACATCGTTTCCAAGTACATGAAGGAAATGGGTAAGGTCACAGGTCGCCAGTATGCTCCGTTCACCTTCTATGGCGCTGCCGATGCCACTGATGTCATTGTCGCCATGGGCTCAATCACCGATGTCATCAAAACCGTCATCGACCGCGAAAATGCCAACGGCAGGAAGTTGGGCCTGGTCAGCGTGCACCTCTATCGCCCCTTCAGCGTGAAGTACCTCATGGAGATCATGCCGAAGAGCGTGAAGAAAATTTGTGTCCTTGACCGTACCAAGGAAACTGGTGCCAACGGCGATCCACTCTACCTTGACATTGTCGAAGCTTTCAAGGACATGGCCAGCAAGCCGATGATTATCGGTGGTCGCTATGGCCTGTCTTCTAAGGATACCACGCCCGCTCATATCATGAGCGTGTTCAACAATTTGGCCGCTACCCAACCCAAGAACCAGTTCACCGTAGGCATCAACGACGACGTGACACATCGTTCGTTGCCCTTGTTGCCTGAGGTCTCTATCCTGCCGAAGGGCACTTTTGAGGCCAAGTTCTATGGCCTTGGCGCCGACGGCACCGTAGGAGCCAACAAGAACTCCATCAAGATCATCGGCGACAATACCGGCAAGTACAGCCAAGCCTACTTTGACTACGACTCAAAGAAGTCTGGTGGCTACACCTGCTCGCATCTGCGCTTTGGCGACCAACCTATCATGGCTCCTTACCTTGTCGGTACGCCCGATTTTGTGGCCGTCCATGTCCCGAACTACCTCCGCAAGTATGACTGCCTGCGTGGCTTGAAAGACAATGGCACTTTCCTCTACAACGCCCCTTGGACAGTGGAGGAGACCAAACAGCACTTGCCTGACTTTGTAAAGAAGTACTTGGCCTTGCACCATATTAATATGTATATTATCGACGCCACGAAGATTGCTGACGAGATTGGCTTGGGTAACCGCACCAACACCATCCTTCAGAGTGCTTTCTTCAAGATTTCGGGTGTCATCCCATACGATCTTGCCGTTGAGCAGATGAAGAAGTTTATCGTGAAGAGCTACGGCAAGAAGGGAGAGGATGTAGTCAACATGAACTATGCTGCCGTTGACCGTGGTGGCGAGATTACGAAGGTGGAAATCCCAGCTGAGTGGGCCAATCTGAATTGCACCGCCGAATTCACTTTCGAACACAACGATGCCGATCCCGAGTTTATTAATAAGGTGATGCGCCCAATGGTGGCCCAGTGTGGCAACGACTTGCCAGTGAGTGCTTTCAAGGACATTGTCGACGGCACCTTCCCTGCCGGCACCACCGCCTATGAAAAGCGCGGAGTGGCAACTACCGTTCCCGAATGGAATCCGGCTAACTGCATCCAGTGCAACCAATGCTCGCTGGTGTGCCCCCACGCTTCCATCCGTCCCGTTGTGATGACTGCCGAGGAAATGAAAAACGCTCCGGCTTCCATGAAAGCGGTGGAGATGAAGATGCCCAAGGAAATGGTCGGAATGCACTTCCGTATGCAGGTCTCTGTCATGGACTGCATGGGATGCGGAAACTGCGCCGATGTGTGCCCAGCCAAGGAGAAGGCTCTTGTGATGAAACCGTTTGAAAGCCAGCTGCATGAGGCTGAAAACTGGGAGTATGGACAGAAAAAAGTTACCTATAAGGACGAACTCATCGACAAGTATGCCAATGTGAAGAACAGCCAGTTCGCACAGCCGTTGTTCGAGTTCTCGGGGGCTTGCGCCGGTTGCGGCGAAACGCCCTACATCAAGACCATCACGCAATTGTTTGGTGAACGTATGCTTGTCGCTAATGCTACGGGTTGCTCCTCCATCTATGGCGGTTCCGCTCCTGCGACACCTTACTGCAAGAACAACCGCACTGGCAAGGGTGTGGCTTGGGCCAATTCCTTGTTCGAGGACAACGCCGAGTTCGGTCTTGGTATGGCCACGGCTACCCGCAAGATGCGCGACCGTGTAGAACGTATCATGAAAGAAGCCATTGCCCACTGCACGTGCTGCGGAAATGAACTGAAGGCCTTGTTCCAAGAGTGGATTGATAACCGCGAGTGCGGCGTGAAGACTACGGACTTGGCTCCACGCATCATCGCCGAGTGCGAAAAATGCAGTTGCGACTACTGCAAACAAATCATTGACCTGAAGGATCATCTGGTGAAAAAGAGCCAATGGATTTTCGGCGGTGACGGTTGGGCATACGACATCGGCTTCGGCGGTCTCGACCATGTGTTGGCCAGTGGAGAAGATGTCAACGTCCTTGTCCTCGACACGGAGGTGTATTCCAACACCGGCGGTCAGTCAAGTAAGGCTACTCCGGCCGGTGCTGTGGCAAAGTTCGCCGCTTCGGGTAAGAAAGTGCGCAAGAAAGACCTCGGCATGATTGCCAAGAGCTACGGCTATGTGTATGTGGCTCAGGTCTCCATGGGTGCCTCACAGGCCCAGTATTTCAAGGCCATCAAAGAAGCCGAGGCTTATCCAGGCCCGTCATTGGTGATCTGCTATGCACCTTGTATCAACCACGGCATCAAGATCGGTATGGGTCGCTCCCAGCAGGAAGGGAAACTCGCCGTTGACTGCGGTTACTGGCACCTCTGGCGCTTCAACCCTGCTGAGGAAGAGACCGGTCAGAACGGCTTCCACCTCGACTCGAAGGAACCCAATTGGGCCGAGTTCCAGAACTTCATCATGGGAGAGGTGCGCTATAACTCACTGCTGAAGACTTTCCCCGAGGAGGCTAAGGAACTGTTCGCCAAGACCGAGCAGTTCGCCAAGCTCCGCTACGAAAGCTACAGGAAGCTGAGCGAAGGGAAATAACCTTTCCCTGTCATTTGACAAAATTAGCAGGCGGTAAAACCGCCTGCTAATTTTTTTCATCTGTATGCAAAACTTAAAGCACAAATCTTCAACTGTGACGAAAGATGGTCGTAATGGAACATGCTTTTCACCATCAAAAAGACAGTTTTTGCACTTTGTCTTCTAGAAGACGGCTTGAACAAAATGAGACCAAATTACTCCAAATCCAAAGCCTTGCTGTTCGACTTGGTTTCAACAATATTGATGACATGGTCGGCAAGTTTTTCGCATTCGGTGATAAAGTCCATGTAGAATACACCTAATTGGTAACCATACGCACCTGTTTCAATGTCATGGAGATTTTGTTTTTTTAGCTCAGTACGATAATCATTGATGATGCTTTCGGTCTCATAATAAGGCTTTATGGAAAGGGTGTCAAGCGGTTTGTCGGCAATGAGCATTTGCTGCATGTTTTCTACGGATAGGGTGACAAAATCCATCATTCGGTCGATGTGCCGAGTTTGCTCTGGCGTAAATTTGGTGAGATGGTTTTCTCGTTTACGGGCGAGAGTTCGTGCGAGATGATAGCATTCGTCGCCGATAGATTCAAGCTCGTCTATTTGGCGGAACATTATGGAAATCGTATGTTTTGACTCATCGGAAAGTCTTCCTTGGGCAACTTTGGTAAGATATTGCGCTATCTCTACCTCCATATTGTCAGTAATCGCCTCGTATTTTGTGATGCGTGCGTAAATGCTGTCAAATGCAGTATTGTTGTCGGTGTGCAGGAGTTCGTTGACCATTTTTATCATTTTTCCGCACCTTTCGGCAAAGACATCAATTTCTCGTTTGGCTTGAAATATACTGAGTTCGGCGGTTGACAGAAGTCCTCCGGAAATGTAGATAAGGCGTTTCTCCTCTTTCCCGCCATGGTCGGGCACAAGCCAGCAAATGAGCCGTTCTATCTGAGGCACAAATCCGAGTAAGACTAAGGTGTTGAATATGTTAAAGCAGGTGTGGAACGAAGAAAGCAAATACATATTGCTGTATGCCGTGCCAAAAATTTCCCTAACAATCTGTTCTACAATGCGAATAAAAAACGGGAAAATACTGAGTATGAGAATAACACCGAAAACATTGAAAAAGGTGTGTGCTAATGCGGCGCGTCGGGCTTGGGTGTTGGCTGTGAGCGAGGCGAGGATTGCAGTAATGGTGGTGCCTATTTCTTGTCCCAAAACAAGGGCTGCGGCTTGCGTGAAACCAAAGCCGGGTATATTCATGTCGAAGAGCATAAGCGTAATGGCCATTGATGCCGATGACGACTGCATTGCCATAGTAAGTATCGTGCCAGAGCAAACAAAAATAGGAATTGCCCACCAGGCATTGACATCAAGCTGTGAAAGCCAATTGCCCATGTGTTCGCCTATCTGAAGCGCGTTGGCGGTGTCGGACAATAGCCGGAGGCCCATAAAGAGAAAAGCGAAGCCAATGAGAAACTCGCCGATGTTTTTCCATTTGCCTTTCCCCATAAAAAGGAGTGGCGCGGCAACGGCCATCAGCGGCAACGCAAAAGCCGAAATATTCATCTTGAACCCGACAAAAGCCACTATCCAGGCGGTGATGGTGGTGCCAATATTGGCCCCCATAATCACGCCAATGGCTTGGCGAAGGGTCATTAGGCCGGCATTCACAAACGACACCACCATTACCGTAGTGGCGGAAGAAGATTGGATGATGGCGGTAACGCCAAGCCCTGTGGCAACTCCTGCAAAACGGTTGCCTGTCATTCGGGCCAGAATGGCTTGGAGGCGGTCGCCGGCGGTTTTTTCAAGACCTTCTGACATGATTTTCATGCCATAGAGAAATATGCCCAAGGCACCAAGAAAAGAAAGAATGTTGATGATCATTGGTTTTGGTTTTATATGAATAATACGTGATTACAGTATGCTCTTGTGTTTTGACACGGCAAAAATATGGCGGCGGTATTACATGGTTGTAACATCAATATTACAAATGTGTTACAAATTTGGCTTGGTTTTGCGGGGTTGAAAAAAAGGAATATCTTTGCAGAAAAAATTACGTGAAATGACAACGGAAACAGTATTATTGGTGGACGATGAACAAGATTTGCGTGAAATTGTCTCTTGGAACTTGGAACAAGCAGGATATAGTTGCTTAACGGCAAAGGATGGCGTTGAAGCCCGGCAGGTGCTGCTGTCGGAAAAAGCGGTAGATTTGCTGTTGCTCGATGTGATGATGCCAAGGATGTCGGGGTTTGAGTTGGTGCAACTGATGCGCCAAAACGACTATATGGGACATTTGCCTCCAATTATTTTCCTTACCGCATTAGGCGAAGAGTCTGATCTGCTTCGCGGTTTCGAGTTGGGTGCCGACGATTATATTATCAAGCCCTTTTCGGTGCGTGAAGTGTTGGCACGTGTTGCCGCAGTATTGAAACGCTATGTGCGCGAAGTGCAGCCTGCTTCGGGTTGCCCGATTTTGTTTGACGAAGCGATAAAGCAAGCGTCGCTCGACGGAACGCCCATGGAGTTGACAAAAATCGAGTATGAGTTGTTGTATTTTTTTTCAACCCATCAGGGCGTGGTGTTCTCACGTAACGATTTGCTCCAAAGTGTTTGGCCTGACAATGGATTGGTGTTGGACCGAACCGTAGATGTTACGGTCAACAGGTTGCGCAAGAAACTTGGCAAATACAAGGATTTTTTAAGCACAAAGATTGGATATGGCTATTATTTCTCATCCCGATAAATTGCATTTGCGCTTGTTCATGTTTATTAGCGCAATTTTTTTGCTGTTTGTTGTGCTGTTTGTGTGGTTTCAATATCAGCGTGAAAAAACATATAAGGCGGATGTGTTGCATTCTCGGCTACAAACCTACAATCGGGAGTTGTATGAGTCGTTTCACGAAACATTGCCGGTTTCCGAATCCATGTTTACGGCATACATCGAGAGCCATCCCTTGGAGCAATTGCGAGTGTCTGTCATCGATTCCGAAGGCACTGTGATACTCGATTCAAGGCAGGATGTGCGGCAACTGCACAACCACCTCAACCGGAAGGAGATCCGTGAAGCACTGCAAAAAGGACAAGGCTACAATATCCAACGAATATCGGAGTATAATGGGGGGCGCTATTTTTATTCGGCGACATATTTCCCTTTGTCAAAATGTTATATACGCTCAGCGGTGCCGTATAGTACAGAACTGACCGCCTCCCTAAAAGCCGATTACACGTTTGTCTATATCAGCATTTTGGTGTATCTTATTCTATGCGCGGTGTTGGTTGTGTATACCCGAGCCATGGGAAAACACATTACGGAAACTATTGATGCCTATAGAGAGCAGGTGCGACAAGCCGAACAAGACAAAGTCCGGATCAAACAACAACTCACGCAAAACACGGCTCACGAACTGAAGACACCGGCCGCCAGTGTGCAGGGGTATTTGGAAACATTGCTTTCTCACCCTGAAATGCCGGAGGATAAACGGCAGTATTTCATTGAAAGGTCGTTTTCGCAAGCACAACGGATGACCGCATTGCTGCGAGATATGGGAACACTCACGTGGTTAGACGAAAAAGTCAATATTTCGGCCAATAACTTGCAAGAACAGCCTGTCGAAATGCCAACGATTAACTTGTGTGAGATCATGCGCAATGTGTTGGACGATACCTCTCTGGACATTCAGGAAAAAGGTATATTGGTGTCAAGCCATATTCCCGAAAAATTACTTGTCAAAGGCAATAGTTCGCTGTTGTATAGCGTGTTTCGGAATGTGATAGACAACGCTATCGCCTATTCCGGCGCAACACTCATCAGTATTGTCATCAAGGAAAGCCCAATCGAGATTACCATTGCCGACAATGGTGTGGGTGTTGCTGCCGAGCATTTGCCGCATCTGTTTGAGCGTTTCTATCGTATCGACAAAGGGCGCAGCCGTGAGATGGGGGGCACGGGCCTGGGTCTGGCCATAGTGAAAAACGCCGTGGCTTATCATGGGGGGATGGTTTCGGCAGAAACCACAGGCCCGCACGGCTTAACGATTAGGATTGTATTGCCAAATAACCTATAACAATTGGGGGAAAAGTCATTCCCCCTCAGGTCAGCGCACAACTACACGCAAAGGTGGAAATAACAAAAAAGAGGATGACGGATCATCCTCTTGATTTTCTGTCCAGTTGTCTTATTATTCAGCCGGAGTCTCAGCGGGACCCGGCATGGTCATCGTGGCCTCAGGTGTCTCAATAGTCGGAAGCGGCGCAATCACATTCTCCAATTCGCTTTTGGGAGTGCCTTCTTTCGAACCTTTCGGAAGGGAGATGCTCGAAATGAGGCAAAGCACTACCAAGATGCCGCCTATCGTCCATGTGGCTTTTTCAAGGAAATCGGTCGTCTGACGAACGCCCATCATCTGGTTGGCACCTCCAAAATTGGAGACCAAACCGCCGCCTTTTGAGTTCTGAACCAGAACGATTAATCCTAATAACACACTGACAATCAAGATTAAAATTACTACTACTGTGTACATTTTTATTGATTTAATGATTAACTTCTTTTAGCCGTTCAATTTGGGCTGCAAAATAACGACTTTTTTCTGGATATTTCAAGCATAATTTTTCATAAATTGAAATTGCCTTCTCCATATACCCCTGTTTTTCGTATATTATGGCCAAAGTCTCGCTTACAATGTTCTCCTGGTCGATGATACTGTTTTGGGCGACCGAGATGGGATTGTAGAACTCAGCCTTGGGCCTGGAGATGCTTGGGTTTTCAAGTATAAATTTGTCTATCAATTCTTTACGTGATAGTTTCCTGGGCTTCTGTTGTTCGGTCTCCTTGCGCCTCTTTTCTTCTTCTATTTCTTTCAGCCGGTTTGCGATGATGGCTTTCAGTTCGTCTAAAGACTTTCGTTTTTCTTCCAATAGCGCCATTTCTGCCGAGAGTTCTTCTTGGCTTCCGCTGAGGTCGATTTCAGGGATGATGAACACTTTCTCGCGGATGATCCCGGTGGTTTGCTCTTCTTTTGAGTCAATGGATTCTATGGCGGAGAAAACGTTGTCGGCGGGGGCGATTTCGTCGGGCAGGGCAGGCGTTTCCGGCTCACTTTCCCAACGGTGTCGGGCGATCAGGGTGGAGAGCCTGAGTTTGTCGCGATTGGGCATGATGGCTGCTGCACGCTTCAACTGGCTGTCAAATTGCTCGTTGCCGGTGTTTTGGTAGGCAATGGCCAACAAAGCTTGTCCGATGGCGAAATAGGGGTAATCCGCCGCCAACTGTACCACTTCATTCACGGCATCGCCATTCATCCGTTCCGGTCGTGTCATGTATCCTATCAGTTGCTTGCTGTCCATTTTTTCCCTTTCTTGAAAGGCCACTGGGCCAGGTCGAAGTGTAGGCGCTTTGTTGCCTCTCGTTTCCTGGTCTCGTTTTTATTTACCAGTTTACCAATGCTTTATTAAATATGTCTTCCACTAATTGTTCGATGATGGTGAGGGTGAGCGATTCTTGAACCGAGTTCAGGTCTTGGTCGCTGGGGTAGTCTTCATATCTGGAGAAGCTGCTCTCGAAGTCTTTGCTTTCGTCGATGTGGTTGCTGAACCTAACTTTCACCGTGATGGTGAGGCGGTTCATGGCGGCGGTCTGCCCCGAGGTGATGGCCACAGGCATGGTCTTGTAGTCGGTGATTTCGCCTTCAAAGGCGAGGTCGCCGCCTGTTTCCACCATGTCCAAGGTGGTCTGGTTGGTCATCGCATCACGCAAGGCGTTGGTGAAGTTGTTGCTCAGCAACGGGTTGACGAGTTGGGCGTGGTTCGGGAAATAATCTACTGATACGGTCTTGGCTTCGGCAGGTATCGATGCGCCTGAGAAGGAATAGACGCCACAGCCTTGGAAAGCGAATGCCATGGCTGCCACAAACGCCGCTATCTTCGCTTTGATGCTCATAAATTGATGCCGTATTCGTTGATTTTACGGTATAAGGTGCGTTCGCTGATACCCAAAGCCTTGGCCGAGTCTTTTCGTTTGCCGCGATGGGTTTCCAATGCTTTGATGATCATTTCTTTCTCATGGTGTTCGAGAGAAAGGGTGTCGGCCGCTGAACTTGGTCGAAGTGTTGAACCTACGCTGGAATGGGTCTCTTCGGCGGGAACAAACTCCGCAAATTCCTGTTCGGTTACGTCGGGTTTGTTAGGAGCGACTCGGGTTACCACGGTGTCGCCGATTTGGGTGACGGGATTGGCCTGCGCGTAGCTTGGCTCCTTCGGATGACCGCCCGCCATGTTGTTGACCTGTGCCCGTAGCTCGGCGATGTCTTTCTTCATGTCGAAGAGCACCCTGTAGAGCAGGTCGCGCTCGCTAACGCTGTCTATCGTGTCTTCATGAGGCAGCAACATGGGCAGCGAACTCTGCACTCTGTTGGGCAGGTATTTTGACAGCGTCTCCGCCGTGATGCTTCGTTCGGTCTCCATGATGGAAATTTGCTCGGTAACGTTTTTCAGTTGGCGTACGTTGCCGTCCCAGCGGTAGTTTTCCAACAGTTTCAACGCATCTGCCGTAACGGTGATGGGGGGGATGTGGTTGCGCTCGGCGAAATCGGCGGCAAACTTGCGGAAAAGCAACGGGATGTCGGCTTTCCGCTCGCGCAAGCACGGGATATGGATAGGGATGGTGTTCAAGCGATAGTATAAATCCTCGCGGAACCGTCCTTTCTCGATGGCTAAGGGCAGGTCGACATTGGTGGCGGCCACGATCCTAACATCGGTCTTCATTACTTTGCTGCCACCCACCCGGATGAACTCGCCGTTCTCGAGAACGCGCAGCAGCCGGGCTTGCGTGGAGAGGGGCAGCTCGCCCACCTCGTCCAAGAACAAGGTGCCCTTGTCGGCAATCTCAAAATATCCTTTGCGCTCGTTGACGGCTCCCGTGAACGAACCCTTTTCGTGGCCAAACAGCTCCGAGTCGATGGTGCCCTCGGGGATGGCGCCGCAGTTCACGGCGAAGTATTGTCCGTGCTTGCGCGCGCTGTTCTGGTGTATGATCTTCGGAAACATGTCCTTGCCCGTGCCGCTCTCGCCCGTGATGAGTACGGTGAGGTCGGTGGCGGCCACCTGTGCCGCAATGCCTATGGCCCGGTCCAGCTCGGGGTCGGTGCCGATGATGCCGAATGTTCTCTTTATTGCTTGTATGTCCATTATCAATGTGTAGTCGTAGTTATCGCTTCGTCACGAAGCGTGTTCAAATTATCATCTAAGAACAGCTCCAAGTTGTTGTTCCATGGCGCTTTGTATTCTATCCATGGTCTTTTCTATCACCTTGTCGGTGAGGGTGGTGGCGGGCGACATCAGCACAAAACTCATGGCGTATTGTTTCTTGCCGGTGGGGATTTTTTCACCTTCGTACACGTCAAAGAGGCTCATCGACTGTAGGATTTTGTTCTCGGCAGCCATGGCGACTTTCTCCACCTCTTCAAAGGTGACATTCTTGTCAAAAATCATGGCAAGGTCACGGCGCACTGCTGGGAATTTCGACAGGGGCTCGAAGTGAATTTCCCTGGCTTTTGCCAAGCATTGCATCATCAAGGTCCAGTTGAAGGTGGCGTAGAATACGTCTTTCTTCAGGTCGAAGTACTTCAATACTTGCTTGCTCAACTTTCCAAGTGTAACAACATTTTGCCCGTCAATGCAATAGGTTGTTGCGTAGTCGAAATGGGCAAGGGTGCACTCCTTGGCTTCCAGCGCTTTGAAATCGAACTTGAAATGCTTGAGTACGCCCGTGACGTATTGCTTCAGGTCGAAGTAGTCGATTGCTTTGGCTTGGTTGTTCCACAGCTCGGCTTGTTTGTTTCCTGTGAGGAAGAGGTCGAGGCGGGTGTGCTCGTTGTAGGGTTTGAGCGGCTTTGTCTCGTTTACGGCGCTCTTGGCGTCAAAGAAGTACACATCGCCAAACTCAAAAAACTTCATGTCGGACAACTTGCGGTTCTGGTTGAAGGCGATGCTTTCCATACCGCCCCATAATAAGGTTTGACGCATCACGTTGAGGTCGCTGCTGAGTGGATTGAGGATTCTCACGTTCTTCTCCGGCTCGAAAGCGGGGAAAACCTCGCTGTAGGCGGCCTTGGTGAGCGAGTTGTTCATGATTTCGTAGAAACCGTTGGCGGAAAGCATGTCGCTGATTTTCTGCTGCATTTTGTCGGAGTCGGGCTTGGAGGTGCGGCTGATGGAGGCATGGATACGGCTCGGGATTTCGATGTTGTCGTAGCCGTAAATGCGGAGGATTTCTTCCGCCACGTCGGCGGGACGGGTCACATCGACCTTGCTGGTGTGCACATCAACAACCACGTGTTCGTCATTTTGCTCGAGTATTTTACAATCAAGGCTCTTCAGGATGTTGACGGCTTGGGTCTTGTCGATGCATTGACCGGCAAGTTTGTTCAGATAGTCGAACTTCAATTCCACGCGTGCGGAGGCAAAGTCGCCGTTCTTCACGTCTTTGATTTCAGACGAGATGAAGCCGCCCGCCAATTCCTTGATTAATAATGCCGCCCGCTTCAGCGCGAAAAGAGTAATGCTAGGGTCGGCACCGCGCTCGTATCGGAAGGATGCGTCGGTTTGCAAACCGTGGTATTTGGCCGTCTTGCGGATGCTGGTGGCATTGAAATAGGCACTTTCAAGGAAAATGTTCTTGGTTTCCAAAGTTACGCCCGACTGTTGTCCGCCAAACACTCCGGCGATACACATAGGTGCTTCGGCGTTGCAAATCATTAGGTTGTGGCTGTTGAGCTTGCGCTCTACGCCGTCCAAGGTGACAAAAGGTGTGCCTTCGGGTAGGCATTTCACCACTACTTTTTTCCCCGTGATTTTGTCCGCGTCGAAAGCGTGCAAAGGCTGGCCCACTTCCATCAGGACATAGTTCGTAATATCGACAATGTTGTTGATGCTGCGGATGCCGACGGCGGCAAGGCGGTTTTTCAGCCAGGTCGGCGATTCGCCAACTTTCACGCCACTGATGGTCAGGCCAGAATAGCGCGGGCAGGCCTGCGTGTCTTCCACAACCACATCAATGTTGTTGCCCGTGTTATCCACCATGAAGTTGTCTGTCGATGGGTGGATGAGGTGGTATTTCGAGGTGTTTTCGCGCCGGTTGAGTACCGCCACAAGGTCGCGGGCTGAGCCGATGTGCGAAGTGGCGTCGCTACGGTTGGCGGTGAGACCGATGACAATGGTGTGGTCTTGTTCCACAGGGAAATAATATGCAGCCGGGCGACCCACTTCATAGTCGTCGGGCAGCACCATGATGCCCTCGTGCGAGGCGCCAAGCTGCAACTCGTCTTCTGCGCAAACCATGCCTTCCGATACTTCGCCACGTATTTTGCCTTTCTTGATGGTGATGCGCTCGCCGCCCATCCAGAGCTCGGTGCCGATGGTGGCCACAAGCACTTTTTGGCCGGCAGCCACATTGGGTGCACCGCAAACGATGTGCAGAGGCGATTCGCCGCCAATATCCACGGTGATGAGGTGCAGATGGTCGGAGTTGGGGTGATCAGTGCAAGTGAGCACCTTGCCCACCACAACGCCTTTCAGGGAGCCCTTCACCGACTCAAAAGGTTCGATGTCTTCCACTTCAAGGCCGGTTGAGGTCAGCAACTCGCCGACTTTCTCAGGAGGATAGTCGCAGTTGACATATTGTTTCAACCAATTATAAGAAATCTTCATATTATCTGTTTATCTGTATTTATTTAATTATCAATTTATTGTTTCAAACAGCGTATCGTAGTTCGCAAAAACTACGCATCTACGAATCGGCAAAATTACGAAATTCTGACAAAATGTCACGGAAAAATTCCTTATATGGGAGAAAAAACCGAAATACCCATCTTCGGGTCAACAATTTTGTTCGTTAGGGAGCATGTTTTGTTCCAAAAGCAAGCAAGGGCATCCGTTTCGGACACCCTTGCGATTGAACCCCGGTTTTGGGATTGATTATCGAACTACACGATTATTCTTTAATGAACTTCAAGGTAGTTCCTGTTTCCGTTTCAATTGACAGGAAATACGTTCCCCTGCTTAATTGTGTGATGTCAATTTCGTTGGACTGCATCAAATTGCCCTTCATGAGGACTCTGCCTTGCATGTCGATGATGGAGTAGGGTGCTTCTTGGCCCCTGAATTCGTTCAAATTCACTTGAATGCGGTCGGAGGCAGGGTTGGGATAGATGGATACGTTGTCCGCCATTCCTTCATTCAAGTCGAAAGCATCCTCGGCAGGGGCAATGGAGGCAAACTGCATGTTGCTTTGGTTGCCGATGTTGACTGTATAGTCTTCAACCTCACCATAGTAGAACAATTCGCAAGCATTGGCGTAGTTGCCGTATTTCATGCTGATGCGCAGACGGGTTTCGCCAAGCAATGCCGTGTTGGGAATGGTGATGGTCGCCTGAAGTGTATAGCCTGCATAATAGTAGCCTCTAACCACAATTTCATCGTCGGAAAACTCTTCATCATGGTTGTAGTCAATCCAAACGTTCCAATACTCGTTGTAGGAGGAGCCGCGGTAGCCCGATTTGAAGTACATGGTGACGGCATCGCCTCTTCCGACGTTGATGACCTTGTTCGTGTAGTCGGCATACTGAGTGCCTTCTGAATAGTTGTCAACATTGGCCATTGCAAATCTGCTGATCCATTCGTAGTAGCTTGTTGTGGCTTTGCTGGCGCAATATTCAACGGGAGTCGGAGGTGTGTCTCCATCGTCTAGGGTGACGAAACTGACGACACCGGCATAATCGCTTGAGGTGTTGTCGTTGTTGGCTTTCACGGTCCATTCATAGGTGGTGTTGGCAGCCAGGTTTGTGGCGTTGGCGTAAGTGCCGTTGATTTCGTAATATCCCCACTCGCCGCCGGCATTTCTAAAAGCAACCGTATAAGAAGTCGCATTCTGCACGGCATTCCAATTGAGCCTGGCAGAGTTGGTGGTGACGTTGTTCGCATAGAGACCTGAAGGCACGTCGGGTGTAGGAGTGGGAGGTGTCGGAGGTGTGCCGCCGTTGTCTAAGGTGACGAAACTGATGACGTTGGCATAATTGCTTGAAGTAGTGCTGTTGTTGGCTTTCACTGTCCATTCATAGGTGGTGTTGGCTGCCAAGTCCGTAGCGTTGGCGTAAGTGCCTTGGATGTTGGAATAGCTCCATTCGCCGCCGGCACTTCTAAAAGCAACCGTATAAGAAGTCGCGTTCTGCACAGCGTTCCAATTCAGCGTGGCGGAGTTGGCGGTGATGTTGCTCGCATAAAGGCCTGAAGGCACGCCTAATGGGGTAGGAGGAGCCACTTCGTCGGGTTGAATGCCAATGACAATGGTCTGGTAGCTGTTGAAGCCGCCCGATCCGCCACCGGTGCCAAGGCTTCCCGGGTTGAGTGCGTTAAGCAGGAAATAGCCGTCGGACATTCCGCCCCAGCCCCAGTTGAAGTGGAAGTAGCCGTTGGAGTTGTAACCGTCACAAACGAAGGAGTGTCCGCCACCAGTGCCATGTCCGGCATATTGGACGGGCCTGTTGGCATCCAACTCCGACTTGACGAGGTTGGCCCAATTTGTGGCAGAATAGCTCGACCTGTTTGCGTTTTGGGCCGTGTTTCTGTATTTGAAGTAGGTGACCAAAGCATTGGGGACTTCTGTTTGGTATGCACCACTGCCACTAGGGCTGAAACCCATGTTTACGCTAACTGCACAATGATAGCTGATCTTGGCGCATTCGCTGTTGGGGCTGGTCAAGACCGCTTCGGGCATAGAAGCCCAGTCGTATTCCACGTCAAAGTTTGCCGACAAGGTGCCGTAGGAGGAGTTGTAGGAATGAGACCCTTGTCCTCTTGACGGATAGCCCCAATACTTCATGATTTGAGCCATTGCAGTAGCCACGCACCCAACGGGGCAACGGTTCCCATAACTGTTATAAACAGGGCAGAGGTCATTGTAATAAGGCGACTGGTTCCATTTTATCGCCCCAAGCAAAGGAGCCACCGACGAACGGTATTGCGCCACATTGTTCAGCTGGTCTTCTCTCGCTTTGATGATCTCAGCATCGGCAATCAAGCCGCGCTTTTGGGCATACTGCACCTCTGTTCTGTAGTCCGCCAGGATGTCGTACATGTTTACAGGAATGTTGTCCTTGTCGAATTCGTTTTCATCAGAATAACCCAAAATGGGCAGGGTGAAATCTTCGGCCGAAACAATGATGAAACCATCATTGCTCACATTGAAAACATAGTATACCGGATTGCCTTCCGCCGAACGCTCGGTAAAGACAAGATGGTCAGACGTGACTTGCTGCATGTGCAAGTTGTTGTTTTTGATGAAACGATTCGCCCACTCAACGGCTGTGCCGGTTGAAATGGGAGCTGCAAATAGCGTACTTGTAATTGCTAACGCTAAAATGAGTAGCAAATGCTTTTTCATAATGTTTAGATTTTGGTGAGTAATTTTAGCGCGACAAAATTAGTTGTTTTTTTATTTATGCAAACATTTTGCTGTTTTTTTTTCGATATCTTTTAGTTGATTATGAATGCTTTATGGCATGATTTTTGATAAAAAATAATTCGGAATATAATAATGAGAAAATAAGACTGGGGACCTAAAAATGCCCAAGTTTGGGGTCTTTTCAATCAGGAAGAGAATTCTAAGAATTGGTTCGACCTCCCGCTACCTAAGACGAAAACAAAATGCGTTACGGGGCGAGTGTCAGCCTATACTTGCTCCGTAACGCTGTTTTTTGCCGCCACGGAGCAAAGATAACCTTATCCTATCTCTATGACCCCCGTTGCTGTGATTTTTCGATCATTCAAAAAAGCAAAAATTCTATCATAAGCATATCGTAATCCGATAATTCTTCTTTGTATTTTTGCAGTGTCATGACATCGAAAAACGGGTTGTAAAAAGCCGACAATAAAGTAAAATCAACTAAGAAGCTGTTCAACTTTCAATCCGACAATGTGCCGCGCATGGTTTTTGGGGAAGGGGATTCTTCGTTCCGGTCAGAATGACCGAGGGCGGGAAGTCCAAACGTGTCATCCTCTGTTGGCGGCCGGTCTTGTAAAGGTGGGTAGGGCATCCCCTCTATTCATGTCCAAATTAATCATTTAGATAATTCATAGTTATTTATGCTGATCATTTTTCAAAAGAAAGTTGCCATAAGCCTGATGCTGTTTTTCCTTTTAGGTCCTTTCTTTGGACAAGCTCAAAACAAGGAGTTGCCCAATATCGCTTACGAGCACCCTTGGGTGAGTTTTGACTACTTCACTGAAATGAAATTGGATGGCAACAAACTATGGATGCGACACTCGCGCGCTATCCTGCATTATGATGAGGAAAATCCCGTCATCTTCCTTGAGAATTACGATCCAAATAATGACGATAGAGTATCCGTATCTTATTGGATGGACAAGGATAAGTATATTTGGATTAATCATGACTTGTATGAAATTGCAAGTTTTAAAAACAAACATGTAATCTGGGATGATTATTCATTTTTCGGGACGACGGAGTTTATACCGGCTTATTTCTACCATCTGTATTACTATCTTGCACCGATGCGAAAGAAAATTCCCGTCAAACAAAGCACGATTCATAAGGTGAAGTCCCATGAGTTTGTAACCATTCATAACACACCCTACAACAAGTATCACGTTAAGTCTACCTCGATCACATTCTCGTATAACTCCTTTAACCAACGGGTCAAGGTGTCTGACGAGGCAGACTGGTTCATCAATGCGGAGACCAACATCATGGATAGTGTCTATTGTGTACAATATCCGCTTGATTATGAGAATAGAAAAACCATTATCCGCATCAAAAACGTGGATTTTTCCAATCAGCAGCATTACATCGACTCTGTCTTCAATTTCGACAATGTATGCTATCGGAATTACGGTCGCTACGACAACAAGAACCGTCCGCCTTCGCGTTCCTTCAGTGAAAACAATAAGGTTACGGCTGCAGTATTGGATTTCCCGCTCATAGATTTGGCAGGTGCCTCAAAAATGATAAGGGAACAAGAAGGATGGGTGTTGCTCAATTTTTGGAACTACAACTGTCCGCCATGTATTGAACATTTGAAGGGAATGGGACATGAGAAAGATTCCTTAGGGCAGTATTTCCTCGAGGGCAAGGACGTTAAAATTCTGGCCATCAATTACACATCGAACAACTTCGAATTAATGGGCGTCGTGGGAGAAAAGACCGGTACAAGCGAACTGTTGTATTCGGCTGTTGGAATGGGCAGCGTCATCCGTATTCCCTCCATGGGCTACTATTACCTCGTTTCGCCCGACAGGCAGATCGTTTATGAGACAGGGAATTTGGGCGACTACTCCGAACTCCTCGAAGCCAAAGCGAACTACGAGAAGCAACATCAAAACGAATAAGCGATGAAAAAAGCAATAATCATAGTGTCGGTGTTTTTTGCCGTTGCCGCGCAAATGATGGCGCAAGAAACGCATGCTCCCAAAATCACTTTTGAAGAAACCGTCTTCAATTTCGACACAATCATGCAAAATGGTAATGGCGAGCATGCGTTCCATTTCACCAACATGGGCAATGCACCTCTGGTTGTCAGTTCAGCGTTTTCGTCATGCGGATGCGTGGTGCCCGAATGGCCAAAAGAGCCAATCGCCCCTGGCATGGCTTCTAGTATGAAGGTGAAATATAATACGAGCAAAACCGGTCAGTTTACCAAGGTGATTGTTGTGAAGTCGAATGATGATAAAACGCCAAAGAGGGTGCTACGCATCAATGGCGTTGTAGTGGAAAAGAATGGAAAGAAGTGAATTTTGTGATGTTATTGAAAAAATCATCAAAAATATATTGCAATTCGATAAATAGTTGTTTTTATTCAGTGTCATGACACTCAAATAGCGGGAAAAGGCCCAAAGAAGAAGTAAAATAAGCTAATTATCAACAAGTTAAACAAAAAGAATTGCAAAAATGAAAACTAGTGGAATTTTTGTTGGAGCATTGGCTCTCGCAATGGTGGCAGCTACTATTTTCGCTTGCAGCAAGAAAAAAACAGCACAACATGAAACTTTTTGTGGATTGTACTATCCCCAACGCTTAAAATATTTAAGTGCTTTTTACTCTTTTATTCGAAAAACGATAGCAATCGTTGGCTGTGTTTCTTTTCTCGCTGTCACCACTTCAAGTTGTAAGGCTCTTGGATATAAGTTGATAGGCGTGAAACATCTGAATGGATTCGATAAAAAGGCATACGATGGCTTTTTGCAGAAGTTGCCTGATGTTGATTATGTAGATATTGTTGGTGATGCTGAGCAGTTCCAGTCGGTAATGAAGATTTCCTCGGATTCAACCATGCGTCATAGCCTATACCAACCCATCCAGATCTTATATTTTCATAAAAATGACTTGGTGTCTTATCATATCAATTGTACTGCCCCGTCAAAAGGACTCGACCTTGATTGGAATTACCAAGGCAGATTCGAATCTTTTCCTCCTGTTTCGCCCATTGAGGTCAAAGACTATTCGTTGTCGCTTGCCGATTACCGAAACATATATACGGAAATCGCGGAAAACGATGGATATTGTGTCGTGGTGTTTTGGACAAACATGTTGTACAAGTTTTCTCGTTCGGCCATTATGACGGTTCTTGAAAACATTGAATGTTGCGCATCCAATTTGGATGTTAAGCTCTATTTTGTCAATAATGACATTTTTTTTTCTGAGGCGGATATCCAAAATTTTTAGATATTTGCATCGTTTTGTTTTAAAAGTAAAAGTACAATGTTGACAAATAAAACTAAAAAAGGCATCCGTGTATGCGGTATTACTGCCCTCGTTTTATGCCTTCTTTGGGCAGTGTTTGAAGTGTTCCATTTCATGGGTCTTCTTGCGGGTTGGGGAGGTGTAAGCGAGAAAGTGGAATGGTCGGAAAACAAAACGATTAAAATCATCTTTTTCATCGCCTATCTGATTAGCGCTGTTGCGTTGATAGGTTTGTGTGTAAAGGTTGTGTTCAATACGCTTAGAGGAATGCGCGAGAACAATGCCTTCCCGCAAAACAACGTAAAGCCTTTACTTTGGTTGGCTGTGGTGAGTTTCTTTTATAGGCTTTGCTGGATGAATCAATCTGTTCTTCACGGAATGGACGGAATTCATTTGCAAGGTGTTAATTTTATTCTTCCATTCCTGCTGCTCTTCTTCGCCTTCATGTACAAAGTGGCCGCCGATGCGGTGGAGGAAAACAACTTAACCATTTGAACCATGATTATCTTGAATCTTGACGTAATGCTGGCGAAGCGAAAGATGCGCTCCAACGAATTGGCCGAGCGCATCGGCCTCACCCAAGCCAACCTCTCCATCCTCAAGACGGGCAAGGCCAAGGTCATCCGCCTCAGCACCTTGGATGCCATCTGCCGAGAGCTGCAATGCACACTGGGCGACATCCTCGAATACCGGGAAGACGAGTAGTTTTCCGGACTGGGGTTTGGGGAAAAAGTTGAACTTTCAAGGGCACTTTTGCCGTTGTTTCGGGAAAATGCCCTATATTTGCCGCAAATATAGTGTTCAGCATGTCAGAAAACAACTATTCAACAGACTACACCGACTTCCGTCTGCTCCACACCTCTCGCTACGGGAATAGCCGTGTATATACAGCCAGTTTCAATGGTAAGAAAGTCATTGTCAAGGCATTGAAACCCGAATGCGCCAACGATGCTGTATGCAAGGCCTCGCTGCGCCAGGAGTATGAGACTACTTCCATGCTCGACAACAAGTATATCCGCAAGGCCTTGGACTTTGTCCAAATCGAAAGTCTTGGCGACTGTGTCGTCTTTGAGTTCATCGACGGCAAGCCTCTTGCCGAGCATGTGCGCGTGGGCACGCTTTCCGAGAAGCAAGTGAAGAGCCTCCTCGCCGAGGTGTGCGACGGATTGTATTACATGCACCGCAACGGCATCGTGCATGGCAATCTTAACCCAGAGAACATCTTAGTAACTGCCGACGACTGCCGTGCCAAGCTCATCGATGTGGGCATTCCTCAAACGAAGCAAGACGCCGACCGAGAACTGCTCATCAAGGAGATGGAGTTTGTCGCCCCCGAAATCATCAAAGGTGAGGACTTGGATTCGCGTGCCGACATCTATTCCTTGGGCAAAATTATGGAGTTCATCGGTGAGCGCAACATCTCCAAGCAATTCCGTTCCGTGGCCATGCACTGCACTCAATTCTCCAAGGAACAGCGTTTCGACAACATCTCCGATGTCCGCTCGGCCATCACCAAAAGCCATCCTTTCGTGAAGGTGCTCATCCTTGTCGTTGTGCTTGCGGCTTTGGCGGGACTGGCGCTCGTTTATGTGCCGAAAATCAAGGCCAACGTGGAAAAAGAACGGGCGGAACGCCTTGCTGTCGACTTCAAACGCGAAGCGGAGAGGCTGCAAGGACAACTGCCCGAGCTTTGCAAGAAGTACGAACTGAAGTCGCTCGACGACAACCTCAAGTTCGACTGGTCTGAAGACAGCATCCAAATGGTGGAGAACCTGCTGCAATACTTAGCCCTGGATGAGTATGTGGACAAGGCCATGCAAGTCATACAACAACAACGCTCCGGTATCGAGAAAAGTCGGCAGGCCGACTTCGACCGGCTGCTGTTGGACGAGTTCAGGACCACAACCGACACTATCGCCGAGATAATGCGATCGGCTTTGACGGAGCCCACAGATGAAATGCTCCTCAACGAGGCCAAAAGATGGTATGGGCAACGCCAATGACTTTTCTGATGCTCCTTTGTAATAATCGGGCCAAATTGGAGTTATCCTTTTTATAAAACGACAACGAAGTGCATAAAAGAACCAACATATTTTTGACGATGGGCTGCGCCATTGGACTGCTGCTTTTGAGCGGCTGCTCCACCAAGAAGAACACGCTCATCCGCCGCACCTACCATAACCTGACCAGCCATTACAACATCTACTTTAATGGCGAAGCGAGTGTCAAGGATGGGGAAACCCAACTCCGCACGCAAGTGAAAGACGACTATACCAAGGTGCTGCCTGTCTACAACTATGGCACCTCGCAGAACGGCATGGCACTGAACTCCACTATGGACCGCGCCTTGGAAAAAACCTCCATCTGCGTGCAGAAACATTCCATGAAGTTCGGTAGCAGGGAACGCGTGAAATGGATCGACGACGCCTATCTCGTCATGGGCAAGGCCCATTTCTACAAGCATGACTATATCCCCGCCAAACGCACCTTCGACTTCGTCGCCAACGAATTCTACTACAACGACATCGCCCATGTGGCCAATCTTTGGCTTGTCAAAACCTATATCCAAACGGAAGAGTATCCCAAGGCCGTGGCCATTATCGAACAGCTGCAAGCCAAGACCGCCGGACTGAGCAAACCTCCCAAGGAACTGCAACGCAACCTCGATCTCACCATTGCTGACTACTTCATCGCAGTCAAAGACTACAACAACGCAGTCAAATACCTGAAAAACGGCATCCTGCTCAACAATGACCGCGACCTGCGCACCCGCGCCATGTTCGTATTGGGGCAAATCTATATGTATCAAGGCGACTCGGACCGTGCCACCGCGCAGTTCAAAAAAGTCATCAAGCGCAACCCAGTTCACGAGATGGCCTTCGAGTCGAAGATGAATATGGCCAAAGTGGGTACGGCCGACAACGCCGCCGAACTCTACAAGATGATGAACAAGATGCTCCGTGACCCGAACAACGAGGAATACCGCGACCGCATTTATTACGCCATGGCCGAACTAGCTCTTCGCGAAGGCGACGAAAACAAGTCGATTGACTATCTGCGCAAGTCGGTGGGGGCCTTTAAGGACAACAAGATTCAAAGGGTACTGTCGTCGCTCAAAGCCGCTTCGATGCTCTTTGAGAAAAACCAATACGAACTGGCACAAGCCTATTACGACACCGCTGTCACCGACATGGACCGTGACTATGAGGGCTACGATAGCATTATGAACATCTCGCAAACCCTCAACGAATTGGTGATGTATGCCAGCGTGGTACATGACCAGGACAGCTTGATGCGCGTAGCCGCCATGGACTCGGCGTCGCGCAATGCGCTTATTGATAGAATTATCGCTCAAGTCATTGAGCAGGAACAGATTGAACAGCAACGCCGCGAATACGAGGAACAGCTGGCCCTGATGGGGTCAGCCGTGATTGATGATCAGATAAAATCGGAGCCGATTTCCGCAACTACGGGCAGTTCATGGTATTTTTATAACCAAGTCTCCGTGTCGAAAGGCATCACCGAATTCACCCGCAAATGGGGCATGCGTAAGAACGGGGACAATTGGCGCATCAGCGACCAAAGGAGTTTGGCGGCAGCTTTAAGCGGTGACGGCAATAGTGCTGACCCGACCTCCACCGGCAACAGCTCGGCGCAGGATTCTCTGACCGCCAACCTGACCAATCATGACCGAGGATATTACCTCCAAGACCTGCCTTTCACTCCCGAGCAAAAGGAAGTGGCCGACTCGCTCATCGCCGACGGACTTTATCATCTGGGATTCCTTTATATGGACCGCCTGTCGGACCTGACGCGCTCCATCGAGTCGTATGAGCAACTCGACACACGCTATCCGAACAACACAAAGGAACTGCCTACCTGGTATGCGCTTTACAAAATGCACAACGACCTCAACCACGATGAACAGGCCTTGGTATACAAAGGCAAGATCTTTGACAAGTATCCCAATTCAAGCTATGCAGAGTTCATCAACGACCCAGCCTATTTCGAGAAGGTGCAAGCCCAGGAACGCGAAGCCTCCGATTTCTACAGCAAGACCTATGAGGCATTTGATCAGGGACAGTATTATCGTGTGAAGATGAATACCGAACGTGCCATGCAGCTTTATCAATCTGACACTGCTTTCATGCCGCGTTTCGCCTTCCTGCACGCGGTTGCTGAAGGCCGTCTGGTCTCCGTCGACACTATGGCTTTCGCCTTGTACAATTTGGTTCGAACCTACCCGAACAGCAGCATCACGCCCTATGCCCGCCGCGTTTTGGAGGATGTCAACGAGGAATATCACCTCGGCTTGGTGCTGACTGAAATCGACAATGGTGAAATGGGCGACAAACCTGAGGTCAAGAAGGAACCCCCTTACACCTACGAACCCAATATCGAACACTTCGTCATGATAGTGTGCGAAACCCAGTCGGTACGTGTCGACCCGCTGATGGTGCGTATCAGCGACTTCAACAGGAGGGAACACCGCACGCAAGCCTTCAACATCAAGAGTGTCCTTCTCGATGATACCCACAGCATCATCACCATCGGCGGCTTCGACAACCAAAACAAAGCAGCCGACTACATCACCTCGACACAACTCTCCGATTATGTCTTTGGCGGCATCGACAAGGCAAAATACAAGATAATACCCATCTCCATCAAGAACTATCCTGTTTTTTATCAGTCGAAAGACATGGAAGAATACAGCACCTTTTACGAATCCAATAAATAATCAATAATCAATAATAAATTATGGCACTCATGGAATCACAAGTACGCAATCTCATCGGTACTGGCACCACCTTCAAGGGTGATGTCGAATCGAATGGCGATATCCGTATCGATGGACATCTGATCGGATCGCTGAAGTCGAATGGCAAGGTCGTGATTGGCCAGACGGGCATCATGGAAGGCGACCTCAACTGCAAGCAAGCTGAAATATCAGGTGCCGTGAAGGGCATCATCACCA
>JBGYWU010000099.1:0-2628 GCA_041842265.1 Candidatus Limimorpha sp.
GAAAAACTATTTCAATCGTGTGGCATCATTCATAGTGAAAAATTTGAAATATTGTCTCCGCATACAGAGAGTTTTCTATTTTTGCCGAAAATTGCAAATAATGACAATTTCTGAAATCCTTATTAAAACCCAATTCACCAAAGTAGACCTCAAAACGCTTCTTGCCGCCGAAGGCGACGACAAGAAGCTGCTGTTCGACAAGGCGTTGCAGACCAAACTAGCGCACTTGGACAACCACGTCCACCTGCGCGGGCTGATTGAATACAGCAACGTCTGCACCAAGTCGTGCCTCTATTGCGGCGTGCGCAGCAAGAACCCAAACTTCGAACGGTATACGCTTAGCGACGAAGAGGTCATTGAATGTGCCAAACTAGCGCATGAACTTGGTTACGGCTCTGTGGCCTTGCAAAGCGGCGAACGCTCTGACAAAGCCTTCACCGACAAAATCACACATTTGGTCAAGGAAATCAAGAAGATAGACAACGGAAGTCTGGGCATTACGCTGTCATTGGGCGAGCAAAGCGAGGAGACCTACCGCCGTTGGTTCGAGGCGGGCGCACACCGTTACCTGCTCCGCATTGAAGCCTCCAACGAGGAACTATATTATAGGATTCACTCGCGCGACGATAAACACCACTTCCAAACACGGTTAAACTGCATTGACACGCTCTTGAAGATTGGTTATCAGACAGGAACGGGCGTGATGGTAGGTCTCCCTTTCCAAACCATGGACAACCTCGCGGATGACCTGTTGTTCTTCCGCAAAAAGGATGTCGCCATGGTCGGCATGGGACCTTTTATTCCACATCCTGACACACCGCTATGGCAATACAGAGACCAAATCCCACCCGCTGAGGAACGCATGGAAATGACATTGAAGATGATTGCCACCCTGCGGCTGATGATGCCCGAAATCAACATGGTGGCCGCAACCGCCAACCAAACCCTTGATCCCTTTGGCCGAGAAAAGGCCATTGCTGTTGGAGCAAATGTCATCATGCCCAACCTCACACCAAACGCATACCGTGAAGAATATTTCATCTACCCCGACAAGGCCAACGTGAAAGACAAGCCCGGACAAACCCAAACCGAACTTGACAAAAGTCTGGCTGCCATCGGCCACAAAGTGCTTTACAACGCTTGGGGCGACTCGGTGGCGTTTTTGAGAAAAAATGAGTCAAAACCCACACAAATCTAGGGAAAAACACTAATTTTGCAGCATAAATTAATTGTCCTATTTCAATGAAAAAGCACCTATTCACATTCTTGCTCGTCATGCTGACCATCGTAACTTTCGGTCAGCAATGGATCGGCATCAAGAGCGATTCCCCGAGCACCATCAAGACGGAACTGATTTCCTCTTCAGAAAACAAAGTTACAGTCAACCTTCAAATCCCCGGTTTCTATGCCAATGAGGTAACCACACCTCGCGGCACAGCCAGCATCATTTCGGTTCCCAGAACGGTCAGCACGGCCGAGGCCGGCGAGCCCCACTTGCCTATGATGGCCGTTCCGGCCATCGTTGGCGACCGTCACCATTATGGCATTCGTATCGTCGACTCGCAATATGCTGATTTTCAAATTGAAGTTGCGCCTTCAAAAGGCGATTTCCCACGCACCATCAACCCTGACGATGTACCTTACACATACGGAGAGGCTTATGCTGCAGACGCTTTCTTCCCCACACAAACAGTAGGCCTCTATGAGCCCTACATCCTGCGTGACTTTCGCGGACAAAACATGGTCGTCCATCCCTTCGCCTACAACCCGATTTCAAAGACCCTTCGCGTGTATTACAACATGACCGTTGAAATGTTCTGCGATGGCCAATCAAACGATAATGTCCTTGACCGCCGTTCCACCATAGTGAAGATGGATCCTGAAATAGAAGCCATGTATGACAACCGGTTCATCAACTACCGCGAGAGTGTAAGCAAATACACCCCCATGGATGAGACCGGAGAGCTGCTGATCATCTGCCACGACGCATTTATGGGTGCGATGCAGCCTTTCGTCAACTGGAAAAAGCAAATCGGAAGACCAACCACCATGGTAGGGACGTCTGTTTCCGGTACCACCAGCGAAGCCATCAAAGCATACGTTCAGCAGCAATATAATAATAATCAAAATATTACGCACTTGCTCCTCGTAGGTGACGCAGCCCAAATTCAAGGATACTACGCCTACAACGGCGGTTACAGCGGAAGATCCGACAACTGGTACGGCCAAGTGGCAGGTAACGACTTATACAACGATATCATTGTAGGAAGGTTTTCAGCCGAAACCTCTGATCAGGTGACCACACAGGTCAACAAAGTCATTCATTACGAGCGTGATCTCGATGCTTCGGCCGCTTGGTGTAACACAGGCATTGGCATTGCCAAAAACGAAGGTGCGGGCGGTGGCCACTTCGGCGAATCGGATTACGTCCACATGGACTTTATCCGCGACACACTGCTTAACTACAATTACACAAACGTTCATCGAGACTACCAAAGCGTTTCCGGCGTCAACTCCTCTGCCGCCATCATCAGCCAACACATCAACGAAGGTGCCTCTATCATCAACTATTGCAACCACGGTTCGGAGACCGGTTGGGGCGTGTTCTCCTACAACAGCAGCCATGTC